>DASZBJ010000045.1 GCA_035944115.1 Candidatus Babeliales bacterium | reverse complement strand
CAACAACAAGCCTTTCAAAGTGGCCATAGTAGCCGTTATGCGCAAACTCCTCCTTCTCGCAAACACATTGCTTAAAAAAGATGAATTATATAAGGCTTAAAAAATGAATAAAAATAGTAGACTTTTAACACAATCACTTCGCAAGCTCGCAATGACAACGGTCGAATGCCAATAATCCTGTAGCCAGTGTTTTATTTTTTTACAAAGATCAATACGATAAAGCTGGCTTTTATATCAACTCATTCAATCGAACTCACGTTAAGAAAAGAGTTTTTTTATTGGTCTGGGAATGTGATTTTATTTTTCTAGACGTTGCGATAGATATTGTTTTCTTTGCTCTTCTGGAAATTTCTCAATAGCATAACGCAGCATGGTTCTTGGCATACTCGTTGCATATTGATCTAAGAAATGTATAAGGGGAGTTTGATTGCGTTTGCCCGCTTCTCGCAGCATCCATCCGACAGCTTTATGCATGAGGTCATGGGTGTCATTGCGTAAAATGATAGCGAGTTCAAAAGTTGTATGTAGCTCATTTTTTCTAATGAAATACCAAGTGGCTACGATAGCGATTCGGCGATCCCAGAGGTTTTTTGATTGTGCGAGTTTAAAAAGGATTTCTTTATCTTGTTTTAATAGATGGGCTCCGATAATCAGATGAGCTGATGAATCGACAAGGTTCCAGTTGTTAATATGTTGTCGGTTATTTAGATAAAATTGGTATATCTCTTCTTTTTGAGCTTGTTTTGCTTTTGAATATTGTGTAACCAAAACAATAAGTGCCAATAAACGTTCTTCATTAATGGGGGATTGTAAGAGAGTTTGTAAATCTTGCAGAGATAGCGTGGTAAAATCTTTAGCAATTATGCGTATGTTTGGCACGGTGACGCCAATAAATTGATCACCTTCCGCATATTCCCCGGGGCCTGTTTTGCAGTATGCATTTACTCGATCTGCGGAAATAGTAATTGCTTGCTGTAAGGCGGATTTGATTTGTAAGATTTTATTCATAATGGTTTCTCATCTAAGTGTAGAAAATTGTAATTTGTTTGTTTTACAAATGAATATTTGGTCGCGCTCATAATCTGGACGCGACCCAATAAGTTATAAATGTCTTTACATTGAACTCACGTTAAATTATCACGCAATATGTTAGCGAGAGCAAAGATGGCGGGTTGTTCTTCAGAAATGTTTGACAGGTTGATGATACAAACTTCTGTTTTTGGGTTATAGGTGATACGTGATTGATATCCCGATATGCCACCGGCTATTTGATAGACTGTTTTATCATTTTCTTGGTAGAGATCAATACCATAACCGTGATGTAATGTGTTACATCCATCATACAAAGCATGTGCTGGTTTTTGGACATGCGGTGTAGTCATAAGATTTATTAAATAATTTGGTATTACCTCCTGCCCGGCATAGAGTGATCTGGTCCACAAAAATAGATCTAAAGGCGTTGAAATCATCCCTCCGGCGGTGGCAAGTTCGCTCATTTTTATTTGTTTTGCAGGTTTGTATGTAGCCCTGTCGTTTACAATGGTGCGTTCGATTCCTAAAAGGAGATTTTCGAATTTTTGTTTTTTGTGCAGGGTATGTGTTGTTCCCTGGGTTGTTAAAAAACTATTTTTCATACTCATTGGTTCAAACAACATTTTACTAAAGTAATCATTGAGCGGTATATGAGAGATTTTTTGTAGTATGTCTCCGATGAGATTATAGCCAACATTAGAATAGTGATATTCTGTGCCAGGTTCTGATTGTAAAGGCATATTGAGAGCAGTGATTCCAGAAGTGTGTGTCAGTAGTTGATGTAAAGTAACATGGAGACAAATTTCTGGATGTAGTAAATCTGGCAGGCAACGTGGACTGAAAAGCTTTATAAGTGGTGTGTGCAGGCTTTGGGTTATGGAATCAAGAATAGTTTGCTGTTGATCGGCGGGAGTTTCTTGGACTGCTCTTTCATGTATATATAAATAACGTAATAAGCCTGCAGCGGTAAATTGTTTGGTTATGGACGCAATAAGATATTGCTGATGCTCGAACGTTGTTAAAGGAGCATTGTCATAAGTAAATCCGCCGCGCCAGATGAGGTGATTTCCTTTCGCGACAGCCAAACTACCGTGGAGGTCATCGTTGAATGAACGTATAATTTCAATTATTTGCAGTCTTGTGTCATTAATTATTTTTTCGTCCATGTTTTTAAGATCTCGTTACAGGGTTAATAATGGTTGAGTTTGTTTTACGATGGTATTTTTTTCATGCTCGATAAGCCATTGTTTACGCGCAATGCCACCGCCATATCCGCCGAGAGTGTTTGCGCTGGTAATAATTCTATGGCAAGGAATAATAATGGCTAAACGATTTGCACCGTTCGCATTGGCTACTGCGCGATACGCAGTTTCTTTTTGTATAGCAATTGCTTGCTGCGCATAACTCGTTGTTTTTCCATAAGGAATTTTTAGGAGCTCTTTCCAAGCAGTTTTCTGAAATTCTGTTCCAGATAGTTTTAGAGGCGTTTTAAATGAGGTTAGTGTGCCTGCAAAGTATGCGACAAGCTCTTGTTGTATTGATTGTAGGGGGGCGCTTATACCAGGGGCGATAGTGCCTTCAGTTTCTTTGGTAAGCTTTTTAATCTTTTGGTCTAGTTTTTTATTGTCGGTAAATTCTAGAAGATATAGATCATGCTCATCAGCGATGGCAATCATGACGCCCAGCGGTGTTTGCAAGGTTTCTGAGTATAAAGTGGTTTGTTTTTTATCCATGATACACGATTTGCGAGATAGTAGGTTATTTAAAAGTAGTATACCGCATGCAGGTTTTATGGATAGAGGAAGCTCTCATCTTGGCCCCTTATTATCATCTATGGTGATAGCAAAGGGGCTTATTATCGATTATTGACCTTTTCGATAATAAGGATTACTAGTTGTGAAAAATAATATTCATATCCCCGAAGGGATTGAAATCTTAATCGATTAATTCAAAACGTTTTTGAAGTTTTCCATCGATTTCTACATTTTCAAGAAACATGGCAAGCGGTCTTACCCATAGCTCGTGTTCGCCATATAATGCACGATACACCACCATATCTTCTAATGTTTCTGAATGGCGCGCGCTATCGATCACTTGGTATGTGTAGCCTTTGTAATGACGATAGATTCCTTTTTTGATCATATTCATAGCCTTTACAGTGAAATAAATTGCAATATCTTTACACCTGAGATTCTAAGTTATTTAGAATGGGAGTGCAAATAGCAGATGTGTAGTGATAGGTAAGCGTGTGGGATGGAAATGAAAAAAGAAATTTCTATAGTTTGGTTTAGGCAAGATTTGCGGTTGTCAGATAACCCAGCGTTTGTGGCAGCTGCTGCGCATGGTGAGATTCTTCCTGTGTATATCTTAGATGATTGTGCTCCTGTGGCATGTAAGATGGGCAACCGTAGTAAAATATGGTTGCATCATTCTCTTAAGGCATTACAAGAGTCGTTGGGTGGTAACTTAAATTTGTATAAGGGAAATTCGAGGGTGGTGATGCAGTCACTTATCGAACAGTATGATATAAAAAATATTTTCTTAAATAGTTGTTATGAGCCATGGCATGCAGAGCAAGAGGACGCAGTTAAGGTTGTATGCAATCAGACGGGAGTGGCATGGCATGCGTTTAACGGAAATTATATGTGGTCGCCAGAGGAAGTGCTGAAAAATGATCGTAGTTTTTACAAAGTATTTACTGCATATAAAAATAAAACATACGGTTATCCACCGCGTGTTCCTTCAAAGATAGCTAAAAATGTTATTGGCAAGAAAGATAATACCAATAAAATAACGTTATCTGATTTTGATTTATTATCTGAAAGTCAGCAATACCAAAATATAGAATCAGTATGGGCTGTCGGTGAAAAAGCAGCACAGAAGAAATTAACCTTTTTTATAAAAAATAATTTGTCTGGATATAAGCAGGGTCGCGATTATCCAGCACAAGAGCACACGTCAAAATTATCACCATATTTGCATTTTGGAGAAATATCGCCAGCACAAATTTGGCATGCGGTTGATAAAGCGGATGTGGGCAGTGCCGATAAGCAGGCGTTTTTAAGTGAGCTTATTTGGCGGGAGTTTTCATGCTACTTGTTACATCATTTTAAGGCCCTCTATAAAGACAACTTTAAGAATGCATTTGATAATTTTGCCTGGAAGGACAATCAAGATTTCTTAAAAGCGTGGCAATCTGGTATGACGGGGTATCCATTAGTTGATGCGGGGATGAGGCAGTTGCTCCAAACTGGATACATGCACAATCGCGTGCGGATGGTTGTTGCTTCGTTTTTAATAAAAAATTTGAATATTCATTGGCATGAAGGGAGAGATTGGTTTTGGGATTGTTTGGTGGATGCTGATTTGGCAAATAACAGTATGAATTGGCAGTGGGTTGCGGGGTCTGGTGTGGATGCGGCGCCCTATTTTAGAATTTTTAATCCAACAACGCAGGGAGAAAAATTTGATCGTGACGGTGATTATACAAGAAAATTTGTTCCAGAATTAAAAAATCTGTCCAATAAATATCTTTTTAAACCGTGGACAGCTCCAGAAAAAGTTTTAGAAGAAGCGGGGATAGTTTTGGGCAAGACCTATCCAAAACCGATTGTTGATTTTGCTGGTTCTAGAAAGAAGGCATTGGAATTATATAAGAAGTTGTAGGGAGGTAAAAATTAAGGATTTAGTTTTTTATGATTGCCTGGTGACTGGCCTGCCAGTCAGACTGCCCTACTACGCTAAAGCTACGAAGGGCATACTTTGCTCATTCCTTCGCTGGCCTGCCATACGTAGCTAAACTGCATGTCACGCTTCGAAGGCGAAGTATGGAGGAGAGAGGGGGATTCGAACCCCCGGTTCCGTCTCCGGAACAACGGTTTTCAAGACCGCCGCATTCGACCACTCTGCCATCTCTCCAGAGTAGAGATCACTATTGTAGCGGTTTTATATATCAAAGCAAGTGATAGATGATATCTTTATATAAAAATGTGTTGAAAAGCAAAATACCCGGTCGTACTTATTACGTGCGACCGGGTATTTTTATATCTTGCTTTAATCTACTGTTCAATCAGCGATTAGCAATTAAGCTACTCGTTTAATTGTTAATGTTGCAGATACAGGAGTATCTAGATCTGTGTCACCAGCGTCTGGAGCAAGTGAAATGTCAGCATTGCCAGCTGGGTTTCTGATGCTTAAAATAGTATTTACGCCAGTTGTTTGAATGAATGTAGAGCCAACGATTTGGCTTTCAGTATCAAAACGACCAACAACTGTTTCTGGTTGTTCAACGTTATTAAGTGCTACAACAAGTTGCCCTTGTGTGCTTGGGCTTACTTGCCATGTAACTTCATAGATACCAGCAACTGGTAAGATGAATTGTGTTGAGCTGAAACGAGTGATAACATTGTTAAGATCACCAGCGATTTGAGGGAAGGCAACATCTTGTCCGCCTACGATTGGAGCTGGGTTGTCTGCTGGCATTAATGCATAGAAACGGCCATAGGTTGCAGCTACGTCACTAACAGGTACGCCATTAACAGTTAATGTACCAGCTATAGTCACGTCTCCGCCAACATCAAGGTTACCATTTACTACTAATGTATCGATCATCGCACATACAGCTTTGATGCAAGAGAAACATTTGCAGCTGTTGCAGCAGTTTGAATTAAATCCGCATGACTTTGCTACGCGAGTAATCTTTGATATTTCTTCTGGAGTAAGTTTGGGAGCTGTATCTTTTGGAGCAGCTTGTAATTGGAACGCTACAAGCAATAATGGTATTAATGTCTTTTTCAACATGATTATCCTTTTTTATTTAATAAATTAAGCAACCCGTCTGATAGAAATTGTCATTGAAAGCGGGAAAAGAACTGGAGTTAGATTTAGCACGCCCTCACTGATCACACGGAGTGTAGTGTTTGCAGCTGTTGTTGTAATATAGGTATTACCTACTGTTTCGCCGCCAATAGCAAATGACCCCACACTAGTTCTAGTTACGTTGATTCCCGCTACTTCTAAAAGAAGGGCTCCAACCACAGTCTCTGTAGGACTTTGCCATGTAACTTCATAAGTGCCAACAGCCGGAAGTACAAAAGTAAAAACATCAGGATGAGTGATACCAGAAGCTAAAACAACGTTATCGAAAGGGAGGGGGGCTCCGGCAAGAACTGTGAGAAGAACGCCAGTTGGAAGAGGGGTATAAGCACTTATGAATGTATTATCAATTGTCAACGCATTGTTAACTGATACGCCACCAACAGTTAAGTTTGTAACTGCCAATGTATCGATTACTGCGCAGGTAGCTTTTAAGCATTCAAAACATTTGCATTTGCGTTTGCGTAATATTTCAGAAGCTGCAGCAGGAAGTGAGCGAGAGAAAAATTCTAATTCAGCATCATTTAACGTTGGAGTAGAGTCTGGAGCGGCTTGTACTTGTAATGAGATAAGTAGCAAAACTGCTAGTGTTTTTTTTAACATAGCGTCCTTTTTTAATTTATTTGGGGGTTGTGAATAATGTTATCTACAGGAAAAATTCTGTGAAAAACATACGTAACGTGATCGTTTCTTATAGTCGTCCACTCCTTTTTTAATGAGGTGCATGAGATTCAAGTTATTTAATAACAATTATGTATCATCTGTCAAGCAGTGATATAAAAAAATAAAATTTATGAGGAAAAATAAGGGAAAATGGATCAAGGAGGGATGGCCATCGAAGGAGCTGGCCTGCCAGGCATTTCTTGCAGAAAGGAAGGATCAACATAATCTTTTTTTTCTAAATTCTCTACCTGAACCTGACTTCAAATATTGTTCAAACTCTATGGCTTTATCTTTATTCTCAAAACCAATATAGATCGCCAATTCCCAGGGCATATATTTTGCCGTATGCGTTGTTGTCCCACTATTGTGATCGGACAAACGCTTATTCAAATTTTGAGTACAACCAACATAAATTCGACTCGGATCTTGTTTTGATTTGATAATATATACATAATGCATGGGATTCATTTTAGTCCTCCTGCGCCAAGGCTCCGGCGGACAGCCTCCGCTGTTCTCTGTACTATCAATATTTATTCATTTGAAAAAACTGGCATGCCAGCCGTAAGCTCGTTAGAGCGGAGGCTGGTGCGCCCGAGAGGAGTCGAACCTCTGACCTTCAGATTCGTAGTCTGACGCTCTATCCAGCTGAGCTACGGGCGCGTATATTTCAGAATTGATGCACAATTATATTTCGTCATAGAGTTTATGACGAGGTTGATAGGGAAAAAGATAAATGTATAAATTTACTTAGTCCTTCAACAAGCTGGCTTGCCAGGCATTTGTAAGGTTTCGGTCCTCCTGCGCCAAGGCTCCGGCGGACAGCCTTCGCTCTTAAACTCATTTTAGATTTCAAATCCTTAACAATCTGGCATGCCAGCCGTAAGCTCGTTAGAGCGAAGGCTGGTGGAGAGAGAGGGATTCGAACCCTCGTGCCCGATTTCTCAGGCTCTTGCTTAGCAGGCAAGCGCTTTAGGCCACTCAGCCATCTCTCCCTATTGTGCATATATTTCAATTGTCATTAACAGTGTACAGGATAAAATATTTCTAATTTTATTCAAGTACATACCTATTAAGATTGGGATAGTGTACTGTATTTTTTATCGTATTGCTAATTATTATGTGATTTATGTAGGGGAATATGTATATGTTGATTGTGACCGTAAAAGTAGTACCCAGTTCTGGTAGAAATCAATGGATCTTGGATAAAACAGGCACTATTAAATGTTATTTAAAATCACCTGCTGAGCGAGGGCTTGCAAATCAAGAACTTATTAAGCTGTTTGCAAAAGCATTAGGCATTACCCAAAATGACGTTGAAATAGTTGCCGGTGCAACGGTCCGGACTAAACGTATTACATTGTGCAGTGTGTTAACATTTGAGCAGTTGCTTGCAAAATTGGGTATCGAACGGCAACAATCGTTATTGTGAGCAAGAGTATAGGTCGGCTTGTCCTACGAAATAATCTTTGGCGGCGCAGTCCGCCGTAGCTTTACTGCGTATAAAGCTACGTAAGGCGTAGGCGGAAAAAAGGAGTACTATGCCGTATTTTAATTGGCAGGGCGTAACATTAACAGGGAAAGTAAAACAGGGAAAACTGTTTGCGCGCACACGGGAGGAGCTTGATACAATTTTATTACGGCGGGATATTGCTCTGCTGAAAACCACTCCAGTTTCTTCAATATGGCTCTTTCGAGGTGGAATAGCGTTGGCAATTAAAATTGGGTTTTTCAGGCAGTTGGCTTCATTATTACAGGCGGGAGTTTTGTTGCCAGACGCATTATTGATTTTAACCGAACAAATAGATCACCCGAAGTTTCAGGAAGTTTTGTATGCGATCTCTAATGAGGTACATCAGGGAGAGCCGGCACATGTTGCTATGGCAAAGCATGGAGCGGTGTTTGATGGATTGATGATATATTTAGTAGATGTGGGCAATCAAGCGGGTGCATTACCGCAGGCGCTGATTATGCTTTCGGATTATTTGGAAACAAAGCAGGGTTTTAAAAAGAAGATTCGTGCCGCAGCGTTGATGCCAGCCATTACATTAGGCTTTTTTTGTGCGATTGCTTTGTTTATTTTTCTGGTAATCATTCCACAGTTTAAACAGATTTTCATGTCGATGCATAAAGAGGTTCCGTATGTTACACAACTGCTCATTAATATGAGTGATGGGCTCATGAGTTGGGTGGGATTATTCGTGATTGGAGGTATTATTGCGCTGGGATTTTTTGGCAAGATGTACGTAAAAACAGCCACGGGAAGTAAGGTGGTTGATGCATTATTGTTGCGTATTACTATTGTTGGTGATTTGGTACGTCAGAGTGCATTGATGACTATGACGCAATCAATAGCATTGCTTTTAGAGGCAGGAATGCCACTGCTTTCAGCATTGCGTGCTGCACGTACAACAGTTGCAAATAGTGTCTTGCAAGAGCAGATGCGGTATCTTGAACAGGCAGTCTCATCAGGAAGTTCATTAAGTGTGGCGATGGCGCAGCATCCGGAACAGCTTTTTGAGCAAGCTGCTATTTCTATGATTAAAGTAGGCGAAGAATCAGGACAGTTGAATGGATTGTTGCGTAAAGTAGCGATGAAATATCAAGAAGAAGTGAGTCGTCAATTGACCCTTTTCACCGCATTGTTTCAACCATTTTTAATTGTTGTTTTGGGGGTGTTAATTACAGCACTTATATTTGCGGTTTATCTGCCAATTTTTAACTTAGCAAATGTGGTGTAGTAGTTGAATGTGGAAATTGCTGAACAAACAGGTTTTTTAGTGATTGTGCGTTGACGGAATGACCTATCTTAGTGTATCCTTGTAACTGTTCTTTAGCCGGGATGGCGAAATTGGTAGACGCACGGGACTCAAAATCCCGCGGTGGCAACACTGTGCCGGTTCGAGTCCGGCTCCCGGCACCAGTCATTTGTGCAACAAATGCCTGGCAGGCCCTTAGAGGGCGCCAGATTTTTCAAACATTTCCCCAATAGTTTTTTTGATTAAAAAAAGTGAGAGTTGCCATGACTGATACTAGTTGTGTGTTTTGCCGAATCATTCGTAAAGAGATCCCTGCTACAGTAATCACAGAAACAGACTCATTAATCGTGCTCCAGGATATTGCGCCAAAGGCACCGATTCATTATCTGATTATTCCTAAAAAACATATAAAAGATATTGTTGCGTTTGAAGACCAAGACCTTTTTTTGGCCGCTGAAATGTTTATGATGGTGCAAAGCCTTGCAAAAAAACTGTCAGGTTCCGGAGCATTTCGGTTGATCGTGAACAATGGTTCTGATTCGGGACAAACAGTTTTTCATCACCACGTTCATTTTTTGTCTGGCAAAAAGATGTTAGATTTTTAGATTAGTTATTTAAAACAGATTTTTACATTTTGATTATAAAAAGAAAAAACCTACGTTTTGCGACGTAGGTTTTTTGTTATGCTACCGGAAGGTTATTTTTTTGTAACTCATCTTTATAAAAGAGCGAGAGTCCTATGAATACGATAAAGCTGGATAGATAATAATGCCAGGTAATCTGCTCTTGAAAGAGTAACCAGCTATAAAAAGCAGTAAATGGGGGCCCGAGAAAGCCACCAAATGCGATCAGTGTGGTACTGTAATAATGAAGCAAGTGGCCGTATAAATTGTGACATATAATGTTGCTGATAATAATGATAAATGCTAAAAGCCCAAAGAAATATGCAAAGTTAGTAACAGGGAAAATGCCTTCGACAAAAAATGATGTTACCAGTGCGAGTGCGCCACCGATAAACATCGTAATACCGTTGATCATGGAGGGAGAGTACCCATTTTCAATTACTAGTTTGCGGACAATAATCCAGCTGTAACTGTGCATTGCTACTGAAGCAATAATCGCCATCTCTTGCCATGACATAAAGAAAAATTCACCAAGTGCAAGTTCTTTTTGTGATGAAGTGAGCAGTACGGGAACGAGTCCAATCACACCGATCAACAACCCAGCCCATTGTGTTTTAGAGACTGTTTCTTTAAAGAAATAATATGAATAGAGTGCAGAAAAAAATGGTGATAGATTAAAAAGGAACATTGCTTTTGTCGCAGAAATATCATGCAATGCCCAGAATCGTAAAACATAGGTGATATAAATTCCTAAGAGAACGATTTGTGCATAATAACCGAAGTGTTCACGTTTGAATCGAAACTCTTGATGGGGAGAAAGATATTGATAAATCAGTAATATAGAGCCGGCAATAAACATTCTGCTGCCAGTTAAAAAAAATGGTTGCGAGTAGTTGATGATGATTTTGCTTGCGGTTACTGAAGCTGCCCACAGCATATAGAGAATTACAATTAATATCATGCCAATTTAACCTTAAAATTCTTGTTGATTATTGAAAGATTCAGTATATAAAAAATCAAGATATACACAATCTACGAATGACACTATTTTTAATGGTACTTGTTTTGCGAATTATTTGTACGTTGTCGGGAAAATTATGATATTGATATGATGTTGTATTATCATAGGTTGTGAAACAATATAAATATGATCCTAAAAATGTTTTTATAAAACTATGGTGGTTGCTGTGCACATTTTTATTGGCATTACAACGTTGTTATTATCTATGTTCTCTACTGCAGTTATGAGCTATATTGCCATGGCAACGCCGATTGGTCCTTGGATTGCGCCGACGTTGGTGTTGATTACAGCGCTACTTTTTAGATTTTTTTCATATAAAAAACAGATTTCAGAGGCTGCAATTTTAATTACGGTTGCAGGATCTGTGGGAGGGATTGCTGCAATAGCTTTGGGATTTTCTTTGCCAACATTATATTTTTTGGATCAACACCTATTTAATGCGTGGATGGGCAGGCCAGTATTATTTTCATTATTGGTTAGTATAATAACATTTTTTGGTGGATGGTTTGGGTTGTGGATTGCAAATCGGATTGAAAGTACAATTTTGATTCAGCAAGAGCTCCCGTTTCCGATTGCACAGTTGGTATATAAAATGGTGGTTGCAGCAGACCAAATAAAAAAATCGTACGATCTTGCAGTTGGCTTTTGTTCAGCTTTTTTGTTTTCTGCCCTGCAGGATGGTCTACTTGGATATGCAGGAATAATTCCTAAATCGATAGTAATAATACGTTCGATACCGGTATCATTTGTCCGTTTGCCGTTTATATCTTTTGATCTTTGGCCACTGTTGTGGGCGATCGGATTTGTCACGGGGCAGATGATTGTGGTACCGCTTGCTGTGGCGATCATTTTAAAAATATTATTTCTTGATCCGATGCATCTGTTTTGTTTTGCTCATTGCACCACTACAGAATTTATTTTTGCATTCTGTAGTGGAATGGTTTTAGCATCTGCTGTATTTGGTGTGATGCAGATGTTCCCTGTATTATATGGAGCGATGTGCAAGAATCGCACTGATCGTTGGTTCTACTATACTGTTGATGGGTTGCGGATATCGCGTGTAATGATATTGGAAACGGGTGTATTGTTTTCGGGACTATGTTGCCTGCTTTTTTATTTTCAGTTTTCAGTTGTGATGCAACTGTATCTTCTTGCATTTTCTTATATATGTGCGTATCAGATTGCACAAATTGCGGGTCGTATTGGACTTGCACAGCTTGGTCGCTTTGCAACATTTGTTATGGTGCCAGCGATGTTTCTTTTTAATGTAAATAAAACGCAGATTGTGTTCATAGCATTGTTTGTAGAATTATGTGGCGGCGTTTGCACTGATATATTATGTGGGCGTAAGGTTGCATACTTGGCCGGAATTGCACCGCGTAGGGTGTATCGCTATCAGTATGCAGGGTTGGTAATCAGTTCTTGTGTGATAGGAGGAGTTTTTTGGTTGTTGATTAATCATTTTGGGCTTGGATCGCCAGAACTTTTTGCACAACGGGCGCAAGCGCGGCACCTGCTCGTTGCAGTGCAATCATTTGATTACGCAATTTTATTATTAGGATCATTCTTTGGATATGGACTCAGCATAGTAGGTATACATCCGATGCTGGTGCTTGGTGGGTTGTTGATGCCAATTACTATTTCGTTAGGGCTTATTGTTGGTGGCGTTGGTGCGATGGTGGTCGCAGATAAAGAAGAATGGTATCCATTTTGGTCCGGAGTTTTTGCGGCAAATTCTGTCTGGATGTTGCTGCGGACGGTGATGTAAATGGTTTTCTCTGTTTATTTTGTCTTTCTATCTTTTATTTACATTTTGTTTTTAATAAAAAATCGGTATTTAGATCTTTTTTATCATTATTTTTGAAAAGCATTCCAATTTGAAATTTTAGATGATACAGTCATTATATAATGAGTGTTGTAGATGATCTGGTGAACGATATAGTTAAGGAGGAAGGATGAAAAGAATGTTTGTGTTGGTAGCGATGGCGCTCCTTGTTTTGTTTAATGTGCGCAGTTGGGCATCTTCGATGTATGGCAATAAAGAGATGGGAATGATGCAGCCGAAATCTGGGTATGATACTATGGCAATGACTGATGAGGTGCTCATGCGTGAGCAGTTAGAAGAGGCAACGCAAGAATTTAGGTTAAGCAAAAGTTATGGTGAGCATGCATTGGGGCAGTTGCTTAAGCTTTTATCATTGGAGTCTAATATTGCATATCATCTAATGCGTGGAGCATCATCTTATATTGTGACTGAATGTGTGTATCGTCGTCAGAAAGCATTGCATTGTTCTATACCATCAGTTCGTTGTTTGTATAATCAAATTATGGACATTATTACGTATGATGCATCAATTGATCCGGAGTTATTATATTTAGGATATAATTGTAAGCAGGCGTATTTGGATAGAATGCTAGCGCAATTACAAGAATATTGTCGTATGTATGCGAATTTGCAATATGATGAATATATAGGGAATGACAACCGACAAGAAATGGTAATGTAACGAAAATAAAAATATATTTTGTTATATAAGGAGAGCTTTGCGACTGCAAGGCTCTTTTTGTTTTTAATAGAGTCAATCCAGGGTTGCAGTTTTTTAATGACTTTAGGCTTTGAGCTTAATGAAAAATCTTTTTTTGTAACTGTTTGTTCTGAAGATAATTGTTTTAAAAATTCGAAAGGCTTGACTTTTTAAATCGTTGTTAATATCGTCCAGATAGAATATCAACAAAGTAGCAATTACTTTAAAAGGGTATTATGTGAAGCAAGTCCGATCAGAATTGTTTACCTGTTATTGTGTGATATATGCTTTTGTATACTACTATTGCGTGGGATTTGCAAAGCTGATGGTAAGTAGGTGTGTCTGGATTGAGAGAGTGTTTTAAAAAAAAGAGAGAAACATGCAAAAGATAACTCATATATATGGTATAGGTCTTATCATATTATTGTTCTGTAATCCTGTGGTTGCAAAATCATCCTTTAAAACTACAAAGGGGTGTTCATCTGCCAAGAGTATGATGAAGATGTTAAAATCATACTTGAATCATAATGGCATTGATACTCCGCCAGGTATGGCATCTGGGGCAGATAGTTATAAGCAGAGTGGAGTGATGAAACATGGATCTGTTGATGATTGTTCAACAGATGATTTTGATAACGAAAATGAGTGCGATTTAGATGGCGAGCATGAGTGTGATTTAGATTTGGATGATGATGGAGATGATGAGTGTTGTGATGATGATGAAGAGATGAGTGATGTTGATAAGGTGCTCTCTAATCAATGTGATATGTATGAAGTTTTGATTAAAATCCTCGCTAAAGTCTGCATGCTTGAAACAAAAGTAGAGCAGGTTGCACAGGAAGTAGAGCAGGTTGCGCAGGTCTGCGAAGACAGTTGTGACGCAATTAATAGGAACGCATCGTGCGAAATTCTAGTTTCAGAACCATGTGGCCATTACTTTCACTTAACTGATTTACCTGCAGAAGGACAAGCGGTTATCTGGCAATTTGATTCTTGTTTTGGTCCATGTGGAAATATTCCACGTTTGATATTTGATCCGGCTGTGTATGGCAATAACGGTATAATAGAGCTGCAGCCACATTCAAGAATTATTTTTAGAGGGGAAGGAATTGTGGAATTGCGTAACGGAGTGCATTTTGTACCGTTAGGAACTCCATATTGTCCATTTGATAGACCGGCATGCGCGAGCAGCTCTAATTGTCCATTTGATACTTCCGTTAATCCTGGTTTAGATTGGCCGACAATTGTTGTAGAAGAAGGTGCGATAATGACGTTGAGTCATTGCAGTGATCCAAATGCAACGCAAACAGTTTTAATTGGTGGTCCTCGTTCTGTACCGATACCGCATCCTGTAACTGGTTTGCCAACCTTCGGATGTGGTTTGATTTTTATTGTGCGTCAAGAAGGACAAGTGCTCCTTGATCATCCATCGCAACTTATCTTTGGTGGTACTGTAGAAGATGATTTTTCAATTAATATCAAACATAATTCTGAATTAACAGCGCGCTATGCAGGGACGAATGATTTGTCTGATAACGTGTTTGCAAGTCAAAGTGCGATTATCACCTTCCAGTTAGCGTGTTTTGATTTCTTTTTTGATCATTATGCTGCATTGAATGTATACCCAGGCGGTATTGTAGAAATGAATATGGCCCGCGGATCGGCATTTACTAATGCATTTCCGCATAACCCAACGTTTCCAATTACAGATACTTCGCAGTTTGTTCCTGAAGGGCTTCCCGCAGAAGGTGTGGTTAGAAAGCTGTATTTTGATGAAGGATCATTAATACAAATTTTACGCCGTGGGCTTGAAGTTGGATTATTACGCGTAGCACCAAACTTTAATCCAGGTGATATTACTGTGCAAAATGGATTGGGTAGTGATTTGCCGGTAGATTTTAATAACAGATCAGGGAATGTTGTTGGTGGTGGATTCATACAGTTTAAAGAATTTGTTTTGGATCCAATTGTACCATCAGATGCATTGGATGTGTTGAGAGCTTTGCCGTATCAGCAGGGTGGTGTAATTTTGGCTGGTAGTATATTGCCGACACCGCTTGCGATTCCATCCCGTACTTTAGTTGATCGATTTGAATTAACCGCAGATACATTTTTGCCAGCAGGTACTATAATTTTGGCAGGTTCGTTTGTAAGTGGTATTGCTACACCGTTTGATATTGTTGTGCCGGTTGGAGGACAAGTTTATCCACGAGGGACAATATTAGCGCGTGGATCATTCTTAGCAGCGCAAACCATTCCAGCAGGAACATTGACGGCAGCATATATATTGGCAGAACGTATTCATCCAGAAGTTGCGACACCAACGCAACGTGAAACGGTGCTTCCGCTAGGAACAACATTAGAAGTTGGATCAGAGCTAGTGAACACCGTGTTGCGATTCCAGGATAATCAATTTGAGCAGATTAGACCGTTTGTGCAAACCTTTAATTCTATGGGATACATTACTAACATAGTTACAACATCAGTTGATGTGGCTGATGCTAATAAGTTTGTTAAAAAAGGTTCGTTGATTCCAGAAGAAGATGGTCGACTCGCTATCATCTGTCCACCAATTAGAGATCAAATTAATAGAGATGGTTCTATTGTTGGTTTGGATCAAAACGATACTGATGCGTATTACAATAGTTTCCGACAAGTTGGCATATTCAATAAGGCTGCTAATCAGATCAAAATAGATAATGGTGAAGAAGCGACTAAGACGGTAAACGTGTAAAGACAAAAAATAATAATGTTTTAGGTACGATAAAATAATAAGGTAGGGCATGAAAAAGAAGATAGTACGTATTACCTTACTGCTGGGGTTAATGCTAAGTCAAAAAGCAATATGTTATAATGGCGAAGTTGATGATGAGCAAGAGGTAGCGTTAGTAGGCCGTGAATATTATGACTCATTGCTTGAAGATGCAGCGTATAAACATTGGGTGGTAAAAGGAGCATTGTATCACAGCTTGGCATTTAAAGGATTTGGTTGTAATAAACAATGTACTTCTCTAGCAGGAGAACAGTTTGGGCAAAATCCGATTAGAGTTCAAGATATATTTTTGATGTCTCGTTTGGCAGCAAAAAATTTGATTCGAGCGAACGATGATAATGCCTTGTCGATTGTACGTCCCACAGCTAATCCAGCAGTTCCTTTTGGTGGAGATAGATTCGGTTCTTTTGTAGATGACCTTCCAATATTTCATTTGGCAAATATGGAGGCTAATTTCACGATAGAAGAGCGAGAATTGGGAGCAGATTTAACCGCCGCATATCGATTATCATTCGGTTGTAATAACGAGCTTGATTGGGTGTTTGGTGTTAATCTCCCCGTTAAATCTCATACGTGTATAATTGACTTACAGTTGCTCAAAGGGAATTTGTATCAGCAGGGTGCGTTGCCGCCAACGCAGACGGGCGCGGAAAGTTCTGTGATTAATTTTTTTAGAGATTATGAAGATGTATTCGATTTCTTTGTACGAGCAGTGTTAGAGCCTAAAGGAATTACTCTTTTGCCTCGTCAATCAAAAGTGGGTATTGGTGATCTTGCGCTGTTCACGTATTTAGATTTTGCTGGGTACTTTGATTGTATGGATGCATTACAAGTTGGTATGCATATTAACGTTCCTACGGGCGGCAAAATGGATTGTAATTGCGATTCACTTTGTCCGATGGAATTAGGTAATGGTGGTGCGAGTCAATTTGACGGTTTTTTCAATGCGATTTTTAGTACCCGTTCGGATGCGTTTAACCCAACGGTGTATTTTGCAGCGCAGGGTAGCGCAACATTTACCGGAGCGCGTCGAGTTCCTAAATTGGTTGTGAATGTTAACCCAGCGCCAGATCCTCGTATTATTCCTGGTACTGGTGGTCAAGGTAAGCATACGGTTAAGCAAGTGCCAGATCTTATTAATCCGATTGACAGACTTAATGGTTTTTATGTAGATAATTTTTCTGAGCTTGATAGTTTAGTGCCGGCGTTTGCAGATCATTTAGTAAGATCACGTATAAAATATGGTTCGCAAATTAAAGTTGGGTTTGGTAACTATTTCTACAATATAGTCTATCCGGGAATTAAGTTGGGCGTGATGTATGATTACACAAGAAAGGGTGAAGATAAAATAGAAGTATTGTGTGACTCTGAGAACTTTGATGTTTGTGCTGCAACTGCATGTACAAAGACGCAAGCGCATCGCATAGGGTGGAGTTTGGCATACCAATTTAAGAATCAGTGCGAGCTTAATATTGGTTCGCAACATATTGTAGCGGGTAGAAATGTTCCACAACTGCATGAATGCTTTGCGTCTTTAGTGTTAGTGTTTTAATACAGCATTATAATGATTATTTATTTTCGGTACCTGCCCAAATGAGATAGCTTTCAATAAATGGCATGATATCGCCATCAAGAACAAGATCTGGTTGCATGGATTCGTAAGACGTTCTATGATCTTTCACCATTTTATATGGATGGAGAACATATGAACGGATTTGGGACCCCCACTCGATCTTTTTCTTTTCAATGGAAGCATTTTTAGCATCTTGTTCATCTTTGGCCTTTTGAGCAAGTTTTGCCATTAACATTTTCATTGCAAGGACCTTGTTTTGTCCTTGTGAGCGTTCGTTTTGGCATTGTACTACAATATTGGTTGGCAAGTGAGTGATGCGCACCGCAGAATCGGTCTTGTTAACATGTTGTCCCCCAGCACCCCCTGCGCGATAGGTATCGATACGTAAATCATCGGGATTGATTTCGATATTTACCTCAGGTACTTCAGGGGTGATCGCAACTGCAGAGAAGGAAGTGTGGCGACGTTTATTGGCATCAAAAGGTGATATGCGCACGAGTCGGTGAATCCCGGCTTCTCCTTTTAAAAGACCATATGGGTTTTTGCCACGGATAAATAAGGTAGCAGATTTGATTCCCGCTTCTTCGCCATTTTGGTAATCGATTACTTCAACAGATAATCTTTCTCGTTCGCAAAATCGTAGATACATACGAACTAGTATGTTTGCCCAGTCTTGTGATTCTGTTCCGCCGGCTCCAGCATTAATGTGTAAAAAACAGTTTGAGCTATCTTCAGGGTCATTAAGGAGTAGAGCAATCTTAAATGATGCTATTGCTCGTGAAAGTGTATGAATATCAGTAGCAATTTTCTTTAGTTCAGGTTCATCGTTTTGAAAAAGATCAAGTAATTCGGGTAGTTCCTTATATGTTGTACTGATTTGTATATATTGATCGCGTTGCAAGCGGATGCGTTGTAACTCTTTTAAGATTTCTGTTTGGTGGGGGTGCTGCCAAAATGATTCTTGGGTAGTTTCATTTTCTAAATCTTTAAACTGTTTTTCCAGTCCTGAGTTTTGCCAGTAGGTAGTAATGGTAGCTACATCTGGTTCAAGCGCTTTAATCTGTTCATGTAAGTCGTCAATAAGCATAGGACAACTCCTTTATAGTTAGTTTGATATTGTACTAATGTATATATGGTTACAAATTTGCCTTACTACGTATCCTTTGGCTACTTTATTGCGTTAACTTCCTTATAGGGTATGCCTATGTCTTGTTCTACCATATTGTTGGGCATAGTTTTAAGAAAATAAGAAGCTTTATACATAGTATCATATAATGGGGGGTAATAAAAAATGGCTATGGGATATAGTTTTTTAAACTTTTTTATAAGAATTTTTATAAAAAGTAGGGCTATTGGTTAGAAAAAAGATATTTTTTCATGTAATGGTCAAAATGTAATTGTTTAAGGCTAGTTTCTTTGAAAACAGGCATAAACAGGAGCAATTCGCTAGTTGTTTTAGAATAAGAAATGAGTAAAAAAGGCTGTATTTCACGGTGTAAAAAAAAAATTTTAAAAAAAGTTATAAAAAGTGTTGACTCTAATGTAGATACAGGTATAATTTATCAAGTCTTTAAACGAGAAAAACACGAAACACCAAGCGAAAACAAATTGACAAATAAAGACACTTCTTTGAAATACATAAGAATACTAAATTTACCTACCGTCTTATAAAGTAATTTTGATTTTAATTTTTGTAATGGAGAGCTTGATTCTGGCTCAGAATGAACGCTGGCGGCGCGCCTAACACATGCAAGTCGAGCGAGAGGGCTTCTTCGGAAGCTAGTAAAGCGGCGGACGGTTGAGTAACACGTGAGAATTTACCCTTTAGTGAAGGATACCCTCGAGAAATCGAGGTTAATACTGCATAAGTCCCTTACGGGAGAAAAGTGGCCTCTTTGCTGCTGCTGAAGGAAAAGCTTGCGGGCTATCAGCTTGTTGGTGAGGTAATGGCTCACCAAGGCTATGACGGCTAGCCGGCCTGAGAGGGTGAACGGCCAGACTGGAACTTAGATACGGTCCAGACTCCTACGGGAGGCAGCAGTGGGGAATATTGCGCAATGGGCGAAAGCCTGACGCAGCGACGCCGCGTGGAGGATGAAGGTTTTAGGATCGTAAACTCCTGTTAAGTGGGAAGAAAGATCTGCTTCTAATACAAGCAGATTATGACGGTACCATTAGAGAAAGCACCGGCTAACTTCGTGCCAGCAGCCGCGGTAATACGAGGGGTGCAAGCGTTATTCGGAATTATTGGGCGTAAAGGGTGCGTAGGCGGCATTTTAAGTCAACTGTTAAATCCTCTGGCTTAACCAGAGAACTGCAGTAGATACTGATTTGCTAGAGGGTGGAAGAGAGAAGTGGAATTCTCGGAGTAGCGGTAAAATGCGTAGATCTCGAGAGGAACACCGATGGCGAAGGCAGCTTCTTGGTCCACATCTGACGCTGAGGCACGAAAGCGTAGGGAGCAAACAGGATTAGATACCCTGGTAGTCTACGCTGTAAACGATGATCACTAGACGTTGGCCTTGTTTTACAGGGTTAGTGTCGTAGCTAACGCGATAAGTGATCCGCCTGGGGACTACGGTCGCAAGATTAAAACTCAAAGAAATTGACGGGGGCCCGCACAAGCGGTGGAACATGTGGTTTAATTCGTCGATACGCGAGGAACCTTACCTAGGCTTGACATGCTTTTGACCGCCATAGAAACATGGCTTTCTGAGCTTCGGTTCAGACAACTGCACAGGTGCTGCATGGCTGTCGTCAGCTCGTGTCGTGAGATGTTTGGTTAAGTCCTCTAACGAGCGCAACCCCTGTCGCCAGTTGCTATCTGTTTACAGAGCACTCTGGTGAGACTGCCTGGGAAACCAGGAGGAAGGTGGGGATGACGTCAAGTCATCATGGTCCTTATGCCTAGGGCTACACACGTGTTACAATGGCCAGTACAAAGGGCTGCAAGCTTGTAAAAGTAAGCCAATCCCAAAAAGCTGGTCTAAGTTCGGATTGAGGTCTGCAATTCGACCTCATGAAGTTGAAATCGCTAGTAATCGCGCATCAGCAACGGCGCGGTGAATACGTTCTCGGGCCTTGTACACACTGCCCGTCACGTCATGAAAGCTGTCTGTACCCGAAGTTGTTTTAGCTAACCCGTAAGGGAGGCGGATACCTAAGGTGTGGGGAGTGATTGGGACGAAGTCGTAACAAGGTAGCTGTAGGAGAACCTGCGGCTGGATCACCTCCTTTCGAGGGAGATATATTGATCCAGGGGTTTTCCCTTGGCTAATTTTTTAAGTGTGAATATAAGACAAATTATTTTTAGGACGGTAGGTCCTATCAAATTCTGGGCCTATAGCTCAGCTGGTTAGAGCATCCTGTTGATAACGGGAAGGTCAGTCGTTCGAATCGACTTAGGCCCACCAGAAATGGTAAGCCGAGTTGATTGTGGCTGTGATGGCCGATGAGTGAAATTTTTGGAGTTTGATATAAAGATTCCGGGGGGTGTAGCTCAGTTGGTAGAGCGTCCGTTTTGCACGCGGAAGGCCAGCGGTTCGAATCCGCTCATCTCCACCAGTTTTTTTGATAGTAGGTTTTTGAATGTATTCTTGTGTGTGTAAAAGTTTTAGGGTGAGTAGTAGGATAAAAAATAATTGTGTTCTTTGAAATATTTGTAAGTAAATACCATATTCTTTTAAGGGTAAGCTATAAGTTTGTAATTAATTGAAAAGGGCGTATGGTGGATGCCTTGGTATCAAGAGGCGATGAAGGAGGCGGAAGGCTGCCATAAGCTTCGGGGAGCTGTCAATCAAGCATTGATCCGGAGATTTCCGAATGGGGAAACCCACTTCAGTAAACCTGAAGTATTCTTATCTGAATATATAGGATAAGAAGGTGAACGGCGTGAACTGAAACATCTAAGTAGCGCTAGGAAAAGAAAACAAAGTGATTCCCTAAGTAGTGGTGAGCGAAAGGGGAAAAGTCTAAATTTATGTTACGTGATAGCCTGTGTGCGTTGTAACATAGAGGTTGTGGGATGATAACGCTTGGAAAACACAGATTCCAGTTTGAGTTTATTTAATTTAGCTGAATGCTCTGGGACGGGCGGCCAAAGAAAGTGACAGCCTTGTAGGCGAAAAGTTAAATAAACCAAAAGTTTTTATTCCCGAGTACCATGGAGCACGTGAAATTCCGTGGGAATCTGCCCGGACCATCGGGTAAGACTAAATACTACTTGATGACCGATAGTGAACTAGTACCGTGAGGGAAAGGTGAAAAGTACCCCGGAAGGGGAGTGAAATAGTATCTGAAACCATGCGTCTACAATCGGTGGAAGCGATATATACGTATGCGCAACCACGTACCTTTTGCATAATGAGCCAACGAGTTATACCTATAGTGCAAGGTTAAGCTTGGAAAGAGCGGAGCCGTAGCGAAAGCGAGTCTGAATAGGGCGATTAGTACTATGGGATAGACCCGAAACCAAGTGAGCTATCCATGTCCAGGATGAAGTCTCAGTTACATGAGATGGAGGTCCGAACCGGTGTAGGTTGAAAACTGCTCGGATGAGGTGTGGATAGGGGTGAAAGGCCAATCAAACTTGGAAATAGCTGGTTCTCCCCGAAATATATTTAGGTATAGCCTTGCTGAATTCTTTATGGCGGTAAAGCACAGTTTAAGTTTTGGGGGAGCAATCTTACCGGACTTTTACTAACTCTGAATGTCATATCTTTTGAAAGCAGGAGTCAGACTGTGGGGGATAAGCTCCATGGTCGAGAGGGAAACAGCCCAGACCATCGGCTAAGGTCCCAAAATATTCGTTAAGTGGTAAAAGAGGTGAAAATGCACAGACAGCCAGGATGTTGGCTTAGAAGCAGTCATCATTTAAAGAAAGCGTAACAGCTCACTGGTCAAGTGTTTTTGCACTGAAGAACGAACGGGGCTCAAACGAATTACCGAAGCCATGGCTTGTACTCAAGGTTCGCCTTTTGTACAGGGGTAGGGGAGCGTTCTCTGATAGATACAAGTTTGACCGTAAGGACAGATGTCGTTGATCAGAGAAGTGAGTATGTTGGTATAAGTAACGAAAAAACAGGTGAAATTCCTGTTCACCGAAAGTCTAAGGTTTCCGTGAGAACGGTTCATCCACTCAGGGTTAGTCGATCCCTAAGCCGAGGCCAATTGGAGTAGGCGATGGAAAGCAGGTTAAATATTCCTGCACCACTTGATGACGTTTGAGTGAAGGAGTGACGCAGTAGGGTAGGTTGACTTGGCGTATGGATGCCAAGCTAAGCGCAAAGGTGAGTTTCATTGGCAAATCCGTGAAGCTGTTATCACTGAAACGTGATGGGCATTTTAATTCTTCGGAAGAAATGTGTTCGATTGATCCCACACTGACTGGAAAAACTTCTAGCGAGTCAATTGAGTGATCGTACCGCAAACCGACACAGGTAGACGGGCAGAGTATGCTAAGGTGTTGAGATAACTATCATTAAGGAACTCGGCAAATTGACCCCGTAACTTCGGGAGAAGGGGTGCCTGAATTGTAATTAAAGTTTACTTTAAGAAGCATTATCAGGTTGCAAAAACCAGGCCCAACCGACTGTTTAACAAAAACACAGGGCTTTGCGAACTCGTAAGAGGAAGTATAAAGTCTGACGCCTGCCCAGTGCTGGGATGTTAATAGGAGGGGTTAGCTCTTAGGAGCGAAGCTCTGAATTGAAGCACCAGTAAACGGCGGCCGTAACTATAACGGTCCTAAGGTAGCGAAGTACCTTGTCGGGTAAGTTCCGACCCGCATGAATGGCGTAACGAGTTGGGCGCTGTCTTAATGATAGACTCAGTGAATTTGTAGTGTCGGTGAAAATGCCGGCTACCCGCGAAAGGACGGAAAGACCCCGTGCACCTTTACTATAGCTTGACATTGGTTTTTGAATTTATTCGTGTAGGATAGGCGGGAGACTGTGATGTTGAGGCGCTAGCTTCAGCGGAGTCATCCTTGAAATACCGCCCTTGTGAGTTTGAGAACCTAACTTTGACCCGTAATCCGGGCAAAGGACATTGTCTGGTGGGTAGTTTGACTGGGGTGGTCGCCTCCTAAACAGTAACGGAGGCGTTCAAAGGTTCCCTCATGACGAATAGAAATCGTCGTAAGAGCGTAAACGCATAAGGGAGCTTGACTGCGAGACACACAGGTCGAGCAGGTGCGAAAGCAGGAGTTAGTGATCCAGTGGTACCGCATGGAAGGGCCATTGCTAAACGGATAAAAGGTACGCCGGGGATAACAGGCTGATCTCCTCTAAGAGTCCATATCGACGAGGAGGTTTGGCACCTCGATGTCGGCTCATCACATCCTGGGGCTGAAGCAGGTCCCAAGGGTTAGGCTGTTCGCCTATTAAAGTGGTACGCGAGCTGGGTTCAGAACGTCGTAAGACAGTTCGGTCCTTATCCGTCGTGGGCGTAGGGTATTTGAGGAGGGTTGTCCCTAGTACGAGAGGACCGGGATGAGTAAACCTCTGGTGTTCCAGTTGTTCTCCAAGAGCAGCGCTGGGTAGCTAAGTTTATAAGAGATAACCGCTGAAAGCATCTAAGTGGGAAACTCGCTCCAAGATAAGATACCCCTTATTGAAATTAGTTGGTCTTCGGATTGACGTTTTGATAAAAAGTAAGGTCCCTTGAAGACTACGAGGTAGATAGGCTGGGTGTGTAAGCACAGTAATGTGTTCAGCTTACCAGTACTAATAGACCGAGAGTTTTAATTGCGATAATAATTATAGCTGATGAACCTTGATTGAATGTGAGTTACTTACAAATATTTCTTCCACAGTTGTGTGGATTGACATAAAAGATTTTTCTGTTACTCTTGTATGAGTAATTAAGAATAAAAAATTTCTGGTGCGGATAGCTACAGGGAAACACCCGTTCCCATTCCGAATACGGCAGTTAAGTCTGTAGCGCCGATGATACTTGGCTGGCGACGGCCTGGAAAAGTAGGTAGTGCCAGATTAAATTAAAAAAGACTCTGATTAATTTCAGAGTCTTTTTTTTTGAAATAGGGTTTGATTGTTTTTTGTGATTTTAGGGATCTTATTTTTCTTAAAAAATGATTGCGTATATGTGTTAAGGATTATAAAGGGGTTTTTATATGGTTCGTCATAATTTGGTATATTGTTTAGCGTTTGGTTTGCGTCGAGAAGATGTGTTGTTGTCTGATCCAATGAAGGACGCGTTAAGTGGTATTTTACACCAATCCGCAGAAGATCGGCAATGGACAATGCATGAAGTACATGTCAATAGTGATCATGTTGTTATGGTAGTACAATCAGGTCCAGATACTAGTGTTGAGAGCATGATACATCACTTTAAAAATATGAGTGATAAAAGTATGAAAGAGCAGTTTTCGCAGCTGCATGATCTATATCAAGATGATTGTTTATGGGCAGATGGTTATGAAGCTGAAACTGTAGGGGAATCCGATCCAGAAGCAGTTGAAGAGTATCTTGATACAGTATTAAAGTCATAGTGAATAATAGTATGACTTTTTTTATTCGCTAAAGAGTGAAAGTAGCTCATATACATTTTTAAATCGTTGCGTTGTACATGATGAGTTGCTTTCAATTTTTTGTGCATGTGCGATCAGCAGCTTTTTGACACCAAACTTTTCTGCCTCTTTAATATGCATACTAATTTGGTTAATTGGATTGATCTGACCAGTTAAACTGATTTCTCCGAGTGCGATAGATTTTTCTGGTAAAGGCAATTGGAAGTAGCTTGATAGTAATGCGAGTGCAATACCTAAATCTGTTTCGCTTCCTTTGATTTTAAACCCTCCGCTTACTTTGAAGAAGATGTCGTGAGTGCTTAATTTTATGTGTAAATATTTTTCCAAGATTGCAGCGATTAATACCACCTGTTTATGATCAAGGCCTGAAACCACTCGCTGTGGCATAGTTAGCTTTGATTCAATGGTAAGTGCTTGTAGCTCAAGCAGTAATGGACGAGAGCCCTCAGTGTGACTCACCAGTACCGATCCAGGTGCATGGTTCAACTCACTCATTAGATGTTCGTTGATGTTAGGTATTTGTTGTAAACCATGTGCATGCATTTGAAAAAATCCGAGTTCATTAATTGTTCCAAAGCGGTTTTTTACTGATCGTAAAATGCGCGCGTGCCAACGATCTTCCCCTTGTAGGTAAAATACACCGTCAACCATATGTTCTAATGTTTTTGGTCCAGCTATAGTGCCATCTTTGGTGATGTGTCCGCTTAGGAGCACGGTAATATTGTGCTCTTTTGCAAGTCGCATGAGGTGAAAGGTAATTTCTCGCAGTTGATTAACGCTGCCAGGAATAGATTGTGTGTTATCTCCATAACAATTTTGAATGGAGTCGATAATGACTACATCGGGAGCATGTTGCTGTGCGGTGCTAATAATAATATTTAAATCTGGAGTATCTGAAAATAGTAACTGTGTGCTGGTGCATTCTAAACGTTCTGCGCGCTGCTTAACTTGGCTTAAGGATTCTTCTGTTGAAAAATAAAATACGGTATGATTTTTTGAAATTGCATGTGCAATTTGCAGCAGAAGTGTTGATTTGCCGATTCCAGGATCACCGGTTAAAACAAGTAATGATCCTGGCATGATGCCGCCACCAATAACCCGGTCCCACTCTTCGATCCCAGAATAGATACGTGCTTGCTGTGTTGTAGAGATCGTGTTAAGCGTGCGCATGGTTGTTGTTGCAGTCGATTGTACAAGCTTTTTATTTGTGGGGCCAGATTGTACTTCCTGTAATGTTTCCCATTGTTTGCATTCTGGACAGCAGCCTATCCATTTAATCGTTGTGTAGGTGCATTCGCTACAAACAAAAGATGATTTGTTCTTACTCATACGATTCTATTGCAATGCAGAGAGGTTTTTTATCAATTTCAAAACAAGAGCGACAACGAGCTTGATATGCTTCTTGTGCAGCAACTAGAATGATTGGATCATCATAATTAGCTGGTTGTTTATTAATTAAACGTTGTGAAACGTATGCATCATTTCCGCATAAGGCACAAATAGCATGCAGCTTCGTGACTTTGTCAGCAAGTGCCAACAGAGTGGCCATGTGTGGAAATGGTTGTCCTCGGAAATCGAGATCAAGACCCGGTACAATTACTCGTATACCATGATCAACAAGAGTGCAGATAACGGGTATGATATTTATAGAAAAAAATTGTACCTCATCGATACCAATAACATCAAGGTTCTGTTTAAATGCAAATGAGAGGATATCTTCTTCGTTGCTAATTGCTTCAGCTATCACTTTATTGCCGTTGTGTGATGCGATATAACGCGTTTGTTGTTCTGAAGAGTTATCATAGCGATTATCTAATGCATTGCTGAAACAAATGGTTTTTTGTTGGGCAATTTTTGCACGGCGCAATCGACGAATGAGTTCTTCAGATTTTCCTGCAAACATTGAACCACAAATAACTTCAAGTGTTCCTGTTTTGCTATATGTATAGAGAGGTGCTAGTAGTAATAATAAGGTAATGGTAAGAACTGATTTCTTCATAGTATTTAAGTTATATTATCTTTTCTGTATTGGATTCATAATGTTCGAGTGACATAAACGGTGCTGCTTTATCAATGTAGTAACATTGACGACATCGTGCTTGATATGTTTCTTGTGCGCCAATCATTATGATGGGGTCATCATAATGGGCAGGTCTTCCATTAATGAGTCGTTGCGTAAAATGACCATTGTTACCACACAGTGAACAGATAGCATGTAATTTTGTGATAGAATCTGCCAGTGCAAGTAAAGTCGGTATTGGTCCGAATGGTATGCCACGAAAATCTAAATCAAGACCGGCAACAATGACGCGTTTCTCTTTTTTAATGAGTTCGCAAATAGTAGGAATAATTTTTTGTGAAAAGAAATGTGCATTATCAATACAAATGACATCTGCATGCTCTTGTTCTGCAATATGAATAATTTCTTGTACTGCTCCTATTGGACGCGCACTAATTTTGTTGCCATCATGTGAAATAATATATTCAATAGCATGATTATGCTGATAATCTTTAAATGCAAGAACAGTTTGTTTTGCAATTTTTGCACGTTGTAAGCGTTTGATTAGTTCTTCAGATTTTCCTGAAAACATTGGTCCACAAATAACTTCTAAATAACCAAGAGTAGTGCGTCGAGCGCTATATGTTTGCATTATGGTCTCCTTTAAGATCCATTATCATATCTGTCTAATATAGATTAGCGATCCTCTGTCGGTTTGGCAAAGTATTGTCGGTGGCTGTCAGGGAGATACGGTAAACGGTATAGGAATTTTTGGGATTTTAACCTTTATTTGTTTATTACAAACTCCTCGCGTTCTGGTATACTAAAATGGTAGTTATTGAGGCTAAAATAGAGAAAATGTGATTATATGTATCTTTGTCGGCCAATTCTTTGGTCACAAATGGACAAATGGAATAAGTTATGGATTTAGCAACCTTTTTAGCCTGTTATTCTTCTTTGATTCTCTGGGCAGTCCGTGTGGTGGGATTAGTGATTGCCACGGTCTGGGGGGTACGTTATATACAAAATAAGCTTAAAAATGCCCTTACCAAAATGTACTCTGATCAGTTGCGTATAGCCTTGATAGGTAAACTTTTTGCTTATATTTCGTTCTTTATTTTAGCAGTGTCATTGCTACATGAATTTGGCCTTAATGTATCAGCTTTATTAGGGGCAGCGGGGGTTATTAGTATTGCCATTGGATATGCATCACAAACGAGTATTGCTAATATTATTAGCGGACTTTTTTTGATGATAGAACGACCATTTAAATTGGGAGATATGGTTGTTATTGGTGGTGAACGAGGGAGAGTTGCAGAGGTTAATTTATTTGCGGTGTTATTGCATACAGAGTCTGGAGTTATGGTGCGCATTCCGCATGAAAAGATTCTTAAAAACAAATCCATTAATTTAACTAGTTTGCCTATTCGTAGGCATACGGTACAGATTAAAGTTGGTTGTCAAAATAATCCGCAGGAGATTGTTGCGATAATTAAACGTGCAATAGGTGATAATGTATATTGTGTGATGCATCCAGAGCCATATATTCTTATGCGAGAAATTATTGGAAATTATTTATATATTGCGGTTGGTGCATGGGGGATGCAAAAGCATTTTACTGATATAAAACATACATTGCTGCTCAGTTTAAAAGAAGCGTTTGATAAGGAAAATATTAAGATGATAGGTTATAAATTCGGGTCCGATAAATAAGAGAAGATTATGATGAATGAAATACAAAAAAAAGTAGATCGAGTGATAGAGTCAGCAGTAGAAAGAATAGTGCTTAATAAGTACATTGCACATGCGGGAGTGTGTTCTCGCAGAGAAGCGGTTGAATTGATTAAGCAAGGTTCGGTTAAAGTGAATGGTGTAATAATTACTGAACCAAGTTACATTGTGCAACCGAAAGATTTTGTAAAAGTTGGCAGTAAGGGAGTTCGTCCTGAGCAAAAAGTATATGTGCTGCTCAATAAACCAACAGGATATGTAACTACGGTTGAAGATGAACAGGGACGACGTACGGTTGCAGATTTAGTGCGTGATGTTGGTAGAAAATTACGCTTATATCCGGTTGGTCGTCTTGATAGAGATACAACGGGACTGCTTATTATGACGAATGACGGTGCGTTAACGCAAAAATTATCACATCCAAAAAATCATGTGCAAAAAAAATATTCAGTTGTTCTGGATAAGCCGTTTCCTGTAGAAGACCTTAAGAAGTTAAAAGAGGGCGTTACGTTAATAGATGGACGAGCATATGTAGATGCGATTTCATATGGTGAATCAAAACGAAATAATGTCGTTAAAATTGTCCTACATAGTGGTAAAAACAGAATTGTACGTCGAATGTTTGAGCATCTAGGATATCGTGTTATGCAACTTGATCGTATTAATTACGCAGGAGTTACAAAACAGGGATTGATGCAAGGGCGATGGCGGTTTTTAGAGCCAGAAGAACTTGCAAGTTTATTGGCGCTGTAAGATCCTATCCAGAAACTCAAAAACTTGAGATTTTAGGAATAGAACTACCGAAGCAAAGGAGCTACGATCGTCGTTGCGAGCCGCCCTTGGCGTGCGTGGCAATCCAGATTAATAAAAGAGATATAAACTGAATTCAACTAAAAAAATTATTTTGTCGCGCTCTTAATGAGCGCACGAATTTCTGGATCACCACGTATACACTTGTATAGGCCCAATCCTTTATCGGAGTGGGTTTTTTCTTTTTCTTTTCAACATCCTTTATTGGGTGGAAACCAGGGTATTACCTTAAACATATATTTAATTTGTTAACTGTAACGAACCGAGTTTTAGTAAAAAAGGAAAGTTATGAAGCAATGTCTAAAAAAGAATTTTTTGGTAGCGATTATAATTAATTGTGGGCTAAGCCAGCATGTTTATACCGCTAATGCGACAGCGCGTGCGCGTAAAAGAGCGGAGCGAATTACTAAGCAGGTGCAGCCAAGTAAGCCGAAATCTGCTGTGTTGCCAGAGGATGTTGGTGCAACAAGTACATTTATTGAACGGCCTGAATATTGTGAAGCAATCACAATAAAATGGAAAGATTATTTACGTAAATATAGTAATACTATAATACGGCAAATGTTAGAGAATGAAGAGCGGTATCAGGATACTCATTTTGTTTTTTATCATGCACAGAATCAGGAAAATAGAATTGTTGTAGAATTATTAAGAAGTTTATACGCATGGGAATTTAAAAAGCAGTTGCGTTCTGATTTTGAGTTTCTTCGTTTATGGAGCGAAGGATCTGATTATAAAGATGTAAATAGTTATTTAGATAGTTTTGGGGTACCGATTTCTGGTTTTAATGATCATCGCTCAGAGGTGCGCGCAGTACTTTTGGCGGTTAATCCGGCGTTGTTTGGGAATTTTGAGTTGGGAGGAGAATGTACGTTCAAGTATTTTTTGGATAATTATAGTATTACAGATGTTGTTCGCACCACCTTAGAAAATATTTGTAAGAAGTATGATTTGAATGAATCATTTATTCAGGACCTTCTTGGTATTAATGAAAATTATAAATCAAAAACAGGTGATATTGTGCAGATATTTATACCAAAGGATTTGGTTGATGATTATGCGTATTTGTGTCGTGCGGGAGGGCATCCGCAAGGGACAGAACTTCTGGACAAGAATAGTAAACCAATTAAAAAGGATAATAAAGGAAGTTCTTTGTATGATGATACGCGTATGCGTTACACAAAATGTCATACTATTCTTGCAATGCTACAAAATGATAAAGATGCGATTAGAGATGCCAAAAACATACAATTACGGCTTTTCTTTTCTAAAAAAGGACCGTTATTGAACCCTGACTTGGGAGCAAAGATATTTCGATTTACTACTCTTTCCTCAGAGCAGTTGCGGAACTATAAAGCGCTAGTTAAAAACCTTGCAAAAAAAATGCTCCCAGAAAAGGCGGAATTAGCAACAACATCCTATGAAGAATTTACTGCTAAGCAAAAAGCTCTCGGCGCGGAACAACAAAGCGTAGTCGAAGAAGCGATTAAGCGCCTAATTAATATGGATATTTTTATGGCAATGGAGATGCCCAATGCGATAACGTTAATTGAAGAGTTGGTGGCCAGAGGAGCTGATATTAATGGTAAAAATAAATACGGAGAAACGGCATTGATGTATGCAGTCAATCACAATAAGCTGGATGTTATTAAATGGCTGTTGCAAATGGGTGTCGATAAGGAAGTTCGCAGTTCAAGAGGTAGGACAGTCCTTTTTGATGCTGTAGCCAGAAATAATGTGGAGAGTGTAAATATGTTATTGCAAGCAGGTGCTAATAAAAATGTGCGTGATGATCAAGGTGGGACAGTTCTTTTTCAAGCTATAGCTAGTGGTAACATAGAAATTATGGATATATTATTACAGGCAGGTGTTAATAAAAATGTGCGGGATAATCAAGGCAGAACATCACTGGAGTATGCAATTCAAGATGACAATCTGGAAGCAATAAAATTGTTGTCACAACTAAGTACAGATTTAAAAGTGCGTGATAATACCGACCAGACGCAGTTAATGCGTGCACTGGAGTATGCAATTAAACTTGGACGTTTGAAGGCAGTAAAAGTGTTATTACAATCAGGCATAGACTTAGACATGCGTGATAATACTGGGCGGACGCCGTTAATGTACGCAGTAGAATCGCGTAGGTTAGAAGAGGTCGAATTTTTGGTACAGCAAGGGGCAGATCTTGCTGTGCAAGATAATGATAATCGAACGGCTTTAGAGATTGCCCAAAAAGATAATCGACAGGGAATAGCTGAGTATTTAAAAAGGCAGAGAAAGCAACTATCGAGCAACATATTCACAGTAATTGATCATCCTAAGGCTATAGTATGGCTTTCTCGGTTTCCTAAAGATTTGATCATTGTTCCTGTTCGAGACAAAGATGATAAAACACCATTAATGTACGCCGTTGAAAAAGGTAAGTTGGATGCAGTGCGATTCTTAGTAGAAGCTGGTGTAGATTTTGCTGCTAAAAATAAAAATGGAAAGACGGCGTGGGATATCGCAAAAGACAAAGGGCATATCGAGATTGCCGCATACTTACAACAAAAATATAGAGAACGACAGCCGGGATATAAAAAGGTATTAAAGAAAATAAAAAGTAAGTTGTAGAAGATAAAATTTGCATTATACGTTCCTCGTAGGTCGAAAGATTTACGAGGATTTTTTCATACCAAGCTAAACTTCATGTCATTCTTCGGAGGCGTAGTATGGTTGAGTTTTTATTTATTTTTTTTGATTGTAACAACTACAAAACTTTTTTATAATTATTTGTTCTGTTTAGTGTAAAAATATTTTTGTTTTTATACATAGGGGGTGTTCGTGTTGAATATTTTGCGTACTAAACGTGTATTATTTTTTTACATGGTATTATTTGTAGGAGTTGAAGAAGCTATGTCTGAAACGCATTTAGTTGTTAAACAATCTGGACCTCTGCATGGTACGGTTTCATTATCAGGAGCCAAAAATGCAGTGTTAGTTATTATGACATCATTAATTTTAACGGACGGTAAATCACGACTTACTAATGTGCCAGCATCACAAGATGTGTTTTATATGATCGCATTGTTAAAAGAGTTGGGTGCATCTGTTTTGTTTGATGCTGATTTACAGATACTCGATGTGGATACATCAACATTAAAAAATTTCAAAGTAAGTCATGAAATTATGCAGAAGATGCGTGCATCAATTTTGGTGATGGGGCCATTGCTCGCACGATTTGGTAGAGCTGAAGTTGCATTGCCCGGAGGTGATGCCATTGGTGCGCGTCCTATTGATTATCACGTGAAAAACTTTGTTAAAATGGGAGTTGATGTACAGATAGATGGTGATTTTTTATGTGCAAAAGCTGATCAATTGGTTGCTGCTAAATTAGTTCTAGAATATCCGAGTGTTGGTGCAACTGAAAACAGTTTGATGGCCGCTGTGTTGACGCCGGGTGTTACGCGTATTATTAATGCTGCACTTGAACCGGAAGTATTAGACTTGATTGCAATTTTAAGAAAAATGGGGGCGCAGATTTCTATTTTGCCGCCAGCGACTCTTGAAATCATTGGCGTTGCGTCATTAAGTCCAGTAGAGCATGCAATCATGTATGATCGTATTGAAGCGGGAACATTATTGTTAGCAGCGGCAATTACTGGTGGGTCAGTTACAATTTCTAATGCACGCGTGGATCATTTGGATATCTTCTTGGATAAGTTACAAGAAATGGGGCATCACATTATTATTGGCCTAGAAGGTATAGGTATTACGCTGCATGCAACAGCTCATCCACGAGCAGTTTCATTTAAAACAGGGCCATTTCCGGGGTTTCCGACAGATTTACAAGCACCAATGATGGCGGTGCAATGCGTGGCCCAGGGAACTGCAGTGATAGAGGAAACGGTCTATGAAAATAGATTGATCCACGTTCGAGAGCTGCAAAAGATGGGAGCTCAGATTAAAATTGAGCACAATGATAAAGCGATTATTGTGGGTGTAGAGCAATTGTATGGTGCATATGTGATAGCAAGTGATGTGCGGGCGGCAAGTAGTTTGGTGCTTGCAGGACTTGTGGCACAAGGTGTTACTTGTATGGCGGGGATACATCATTTAAAACGCGGTCATGATAAATTAGACAAAAAGTTGGAATCAGTTGGTGCGCAACTAGAATTTTGCACGGTCAAACCGGGTGAAGCATTTGATTATGATGCGTTGTTGCAATATAAAAATAGCGTTGCTACACCCAATCAGATTTGAGTGATAGAGCAGAGCTAGGTGCAAATGAATTGGTCGTGTCTATATTGGGCACGACCAATTACTGACTATTTTAAAAACCGTGTTAGGGTAAAATTGGCTTGACCACCATCACTAGAATCACCTGCTATAATAAGCTTCTCATCATCCTGCAAAGCAAGCGAGAAACTCTTAGCATTGTTTTGTATTGAAACAGTTAAAATACCACTGTCATTATATCCAAAACTTGTATCAATGCTTCCATCTGGCAGATATCGTATTACCATAAATTGTGTACCGGTCTCCCATTGCGCAATCCCGGTCACCAGCAGTTTGCCATCATCTGCAATAAGAATATTTTTTGCAAATGCATTACCAAGTCCGATTGGCGTATGAACAATGCCGGTCCCGTTTTGCCCAAATGAAACATCAAGACGACCATCCACTGTATATCGTGCAAGAAGAAATTCTGTAAGCCGTGTAGATTCATTTTGAACAGTGCCAAGCGCAATAATAAGGTTGTCAGGAGTTATTGTAGTATCAACAAAAAAATTACAGGCCGCGTTTGCAGATGTAATCACCATGCCATTACTGTCCCCACCAAACGAACTATCTAAGATCCCATCACGGGTGTACCGCACTATCATGCCATCACAATGTAATCCATCAAAATGCATTGGTCCTAAATTATATGGCACGCTACAATCAAGAGATGGACCAACGACAATTATTGTATCATCTTGTTGCAGAGTTGCTCCATATGCAGCATCGCCTGCACGTGACGCGGCCCTCGATTTTGGTCTATCTGATACATTCACAAATGTTTTTACGGTACCATCAACTCCAAACGATGTATCTATCGTTCCATCAGATAGGTATCGCACAAGATAAATACAATAATTCAATATATCATCGCTAGCTGGATCATCTGTACCATAACAACCTGCAGTAACTATTTTATGATCCTGTTGAATCATAACTTTAAAAAAATTCGACCACTGATTGACTCCGTTAGTTTCGATGACCATACCATTAATTCCAAACGATTGATCTAAACTTCCGTTGCTACACAAACGGATCAGAGTTGCATCGGGTGCAATTTCCGGTCGTTGGTATGTTCTACCAGCAACAAGAATCTTACCATCACTTTGCACTGCGCAATCGATAGCACATTGTGAGTTCCCTACACGAGGCACCACAACAATGCCATCTGCACCAAACGATGCGTCGGGAGTGCCATCACTGTTATACCGAACGAGAGTGATGCTGCAATCTATAGTGTCATGTTTATCCATATTATTATGCGTAAAGCTATCTCCAATCAAAAGAATTTTACCATCGGTTTGCAACTTAACTGATAAGGAGGGAATAACACGATTAAGAGTTCCGGATATTTTATTTAAGCGGGTAATCACTATACCATTGGTTCCAAAAGCACTGTCTATGCATTGATATTCATATGCGACAATGTTTAGATGCATACTTAAAAGAATACAGTACATGATATATTCGAAACAATGTCGCCACTGCATGATACATTCCTTTCATCATTACTTTTCGCTAACAATAAAATTATTTCATAAGAAGATATGAAAAATGCAATAAAGGGTTCAATAAAAATGGGAAAAATATATGAGCAATGGTAGATGTACAATGTATTTGTCGTTTACATGCTGCTGGTAAGTTCAGTCAACTCACGAGTGATTTTTGCTTGACGGAATTTATTATATTGCAGTTTTGCGGTTTCAAGTAATCCATTTGCGTTACGGGTTGATCCATCCATCGATAAAAATCGGGCGGCTTGTTCCGCAACCAGGGACTGGAAAAGAACTTCGTATATTGTTGCTTCGATGTATTGATGTAGCACGATATCTAATAGAACTTCAGGCTTTTGTTCCCATGAGTATTGAGTAAACGATGGCGTGTTAGTAGTTGATGGGGGAATAGTAAATGGAACTAATTGAAACTGTTCAGGTTTTTGTAAAAAAAATGATCGTGGTCGATTGCTTATGATTGTAACTTGTGTGTACTGCTCTGTAATTATATGATTAATGAGCCGTGTTGCCAATGCAGTTATGTTGACTGTGGAAAATTCTGGAAACGAAAGAAGCAGCGGTGTGGAGTCGTGACTGGCGAGTAGCTCTATCATCTTTTTTCCAATTGCTATATAGGCATTATGTTCTGTCTGTGGTGATGGATGCGCAGTATGAAAAAATTTGAGTAATGCAGTGTTAAAGTTGCCACAAAGTCCTTTTTGTGATCCGACTATAATAACGAGCGTTTTTTGTTTTATTGCTTCTGTTGTATGCATGAGTGGGTTATGCCATGTAGAAGCTTGATCTTTTATTGCGACAAATAGTTGGTTAAGTGCGTTTGTATAAAATGTGAGAGGCTTTTCTTTGTTTTTTAGTTGTGAGTGTGTGGACATGGAAATCAGACGCATCGCATAGGTGATTTTTTTGATTGTTTCTATAGCGTGAATGCGTTGCCGCATTTGAATGAGCTGCGCCATAATATGCTGCCATATCCTTAAAAGGTTGTTTATATGATTTAAATTGCATTATGAGTGTATTATATTTAATCGTAATGTGTAATATGGAATAATGCAATAAGAAATGCAATAATAAAAAGAGAAATTGTGGTCATTGTAATTGATGCTTATAATATACTAAAGCAGATTTTAGGCGGTAAATTTATTTCAGATCATGAGCGGAATATTTTTATCCGTCGGTTGGGCTTATACGCCAAAAAGCGAAACCATACGGTTGTTGCTGTATTTGATGGCGGCTTAGATGACCGAGCGGTTAAAGAGCGTGTGTATGGGATATATGTTGTCTATTCGGGATTACAGGAAACTGCAGATACGTATATGAAGCGATATATCGAGGAGCATCAACAGTATGACTTGCTGTTGGTTTCATCAGATCGAGAGTTGTGTACTTGGGCAGAGCGGTATAATGTACAGTCTTTTCCTGCATTAGAATTTTATATGCAGGTGAATAGTGTGCTTAAGTCGAAACAAGAGGGAAGTGGGGGCAATCGCAATAAAGCGATTATTAAAACAACTGATACAGATAACCCGGAATTGGATGCATTGATGAGTGCAAATGCCGGTCGCATTGATTCTAAGCAAGAGTTAGATTCCGTGGCAAGAGTAAGAAATAAACATCAGTTATCAAAAAAAGAAAAAAAGTTACATCAAAAGATAAAAAAATTATGAAGAAAGATTTGTTTGAACAAGTATGTATTGTGTATGGAATTGACGAGGTAGAGCGTATTGCCTTGACGTTGCTTTCTTTGCGTGATCGAGTGCATATTTTTACTTTTACGGGATCGCTAGGGGCGGGTAAAACAACATTGGTTCGCGCAATGCTTAAGCAGGTGGGCGTGCGTGACGTAATAACGAGTCCAACATTTACCTATGTAAATTTGTATACAGGGTATGATGGAGAAACTATCTATCATTTTGACTGTTATCGTTTAAAAACAACCGATGAGTTTTTGCAGGCAGGGTTTGATGAATATATCTATCAGCAGGGTAGTGTTAGTATTATTGAGTGGCCAGATGTGGTGATGCCATTGTTGCATCAAGAGTTGGTTTGTCATGTTACGATAGATTATGTAGATGATATCCAGCGAAAATTGTGCTATCGTATTAGTAGATAATAATAATGTTAATTATAGGGACGTGACATGAGTTGTTCTTCTTCGTGTAAAAAGTCATGCGAAACATCTGATTATTTGGTGTGTACGTGCATGGGAGTTATGTTTAGTGATATTACACAAGCCATAGAGAGTGGAAAAGATACATATACGGCATTACAAGATGCTTTAGGTGTTGGCACTGGATGCAATAGTTGTGTGGAAGAAGTGCGTGAAATTTTGCAAGAGTACGAAAAAGAAGCCGCAGATTGCAAGAAATCATAAATTAAAGTTGAAATCTATAGAAAAATCATTATTATATTCAGTCGAAGGTTAAGTTGTTGTTCGACGGTTTGAAATTGGCGAGATACCCGAGTGGTCAAAGGGGATGGACTGTAAATCCGTTGGCACAGCCTTCGCAGGTTCGAATCCTGCTCTCGCCACCATTTAGATTGCACAGAGAAAGACCGCGGGAATAGCTCAACTGGTAGAGCGACAGCCTTCCAAGCTGTAGGTTGCGGGTTCGAGCCCCGTTTCCCGCTCCAAAATTGAATTTACTAGGTTTAAAAATAATGCTGGCGTAGCTCAGTTGGTAGAGCAGCTGATTTGTAATCAGCAGGTCGCAGGTTCAAATCCAGCCGCCAGCTCCAATTAATAAAAAACAGAATAAGATTAAGTTGTCTTTTTCTGTTTTTTATTTAACCTATACATAATTATCGGGGTTGTGCCCACGTAGCTCAGTCGGTAGAGCACTTCCTTGGTAAGGGAGAGGTCACCGGTTCAAATCCGGTCGCGGGCTCCATAAGTTTGAGAAGTTGTAAATTGCATGATTAAATCCAATAGTGTAGACTGTAGAGAATATGGCTAAAAATAGAGTTACCACACACTTAGTATGTGGCGAATGTAAAGAGCGTAATTATACGCAGGTAGTAGGTAAACAGCGAACTGCTGGGTCATTAAAGTTGAAAAAATACTGTTCGCGATGCCGTAAGCATGGTGAGCATAAGGAATCGAAGTAAACTTTTGTAGGCCAGTAGCTCGAATGGTAGAGCAGCAGACTCCAAATCTGATGGTTGGGGGTTCAAGTCCCTCCTGGCCTGCCATATAGATGGGTAAGAAGTAAGATTATAAACAAGCAATTCCTTGGGTGGCTAGATGAAGAGCGTTATGCATTTTTTACATGAGGTTAGAATAGAACTGTCAAAGGTAGTTTGGCCTAAGTTTGATTCGTTTATGGAATCTACGGTTGTAGTTCTCGTGTTTGTTTTTGCATTTACGATTTATTTAGGGTTGGTCGATAAAGGGATTGTGCGGGCAATAGAATATATTTTCAAGCACTATGTGTAGAAAGTTGGGATAAAGCGCAAAGATGAAACGTTGGTATGTGATTCAGGTTTATGCTGGATATGAAGATGCGATTAAGGCTAATCTGATGAAAAGTATTCGTGAGGCTGGGTTTGAAGAGTACGTAGGTCAGATTTTGATACCTTCGGCAAAGCTAAAAAGTTTTTTCAATGCTGCTGAAGAAAAGGATGAGCAGCTTTTTCCAGGTTATATGTTGATTGAGATGGAGATTGTGCCGGGTATTATCCGGTTGGTCACAGCTAGTCTGCGTGTATTGCGTTTTTTAGGAGATAAAGAGCCCATTCCGCTTTCTCAAAAAGAAGTGAGTCGGGTATTGTCTCAAGCAAGTGGTGAGGTTGTGTTGTCTGCTGAAAAGAGTGCATTTACTGTTGGTAGTGAGATTGATATAAAAGAGGGTCCGTTTGCGGGCTTCGTTGGCATTGTAGACAAAGTTGACGAAGGCAGTGAGCGCCTAACAGTAATGGTGAGTATTTTTGGTAGAATGACTCCTGTCGAATTAGGTTTTAATCAAGTTAAGCAATAATCAAAGGTAGATTACTCAATGGCTAAAGTTATAAAAGCTCAAGTGAAGCTACAAATTCCTGGTGGTACAGCCACACCAGCTCCTCCAGTTGGTAACAACCTTGGTCAACATCAAGTTAATCTTATGGAATTTTGTAAGCAATTTAATGCAAAGACTGCTGATAAGAAGGGTGATGTTGTTCCGGTCGTTGTAACTATTTTCACGGATAAGACATTTACATTTGTTATTAAAACTCCACCGACTACGATATTGATTAAAAAGAAAATCAATCTTGCTAAAGGGTCTGCAAAGCCAAACACAAATAAGGTTGGTGTGATAACGTGGAGCGATATCGAGCAAATAGCGAAGATAAAGCTTCCTGATTTGAATGTTGCTGATATTGAGCAGGCTAAAAAGATTGTAGCTGGCAGCGCAAGAAGTATGGGTGTTGACGTAATTGATTAGGATGAATGTATATGTCTATGCATGGTAAAAAATACAGGCAAGTAGAAGAAAAAGTGGTACGTGGGCAAGTTTTGGCCACGGATCAAGCATTAACGCGTGTGAAAGAGCTTGCGTATGCTAAATTTGATGAATCGGTTGACGTAGATGTTGTGTTGAGCATAGATGCGTCAAAGGGTGATCAGGTAGTGCGCGGATCGGTTACATTACCGCACGGTCGCGGCAAAACTATTAAAGTTTTAGTTTTTGCTAAGGGCGATGCGGCTGATGAGGCGAATAAAGCGGGCGCTGATTATGTAGGGGCGGAAGATTTAGTGGAAAAGATTAGCGGTGGTTGGTTGGATTTTACTTTTGCTATAGCAACGCCTGATATGATGGGGCTTGTGGGTAAATTAGCAAAATTCCTTGGCCCTCGTGGATTACTTCCAAATAAAAAATTGGGTACAGTTACCACTGACGTAGCGGGTGTTGTAGCCGATTTAAAAAGTGGACGAGTTTTTTTCAAGAATGATAAGAATGGATTAGTCCATTTTTCTTTTGGTAAAGTATCCTTTACTCCAGAAAAGTTACGCGATAATTTAGCGGCTTTTACCAAGGCTTTATTGGGTGCAAAACCTGCATCGGCTAAAGGAAAATTTTTGAAAAAGATGGTTGTTTCTTCCACAATGGGTGTCGGTATTCAGATAAATCCAGATGAGATTCTACGATCTTAGGTTGGTGAAAGGTATATACAATGAATCGTCAACAAAAAGTTGAAGTTGTAGACTATCTACAGGGTAATTTTTCTAAAAGCGCGGCATCGTTTCTTGTTAACGTTCAGAAGTTGAACGTTAAGCAAATGGAAGACTTGCGTAGAGAATTACGTCAAAATGGTGGTAAGTTAAAAATAGCAAAAGCGAGGCTTTTAAGGCTGGCGATTGGTAATGTCCAAAAAGGACATGATTTGTTGCCATTTTGTAAAGAGCAAATCGGTATAGTTTTTACAAGTGAAGAACCACCTGTAATTGCAAAAGTGTTGCATGAATTTTCAAAGAAAAATGCAGCATTAAATATTGTTGCGTGCTGTTTGGATGCAGATGTCCTTGATGCGGGATCTGTTGTTCGTATGGCGTCGCTTCCATCAAAGGATGTGTTACGAGCTCAATTGTGTGGTACATTAAACATGCCAATTGTGAACCTAGTTCAAGTTTTGAACATGCTTACTTTAAGGCTTTTATTTGTATTGAAACAGATTGGTGATCAAAAACAGTCTTAAGGTACGTTAGTGGATGGTTGTGTGTAATGTCATCATAGTTTAAGTGTAATTTTTTAATTTAATTGGTTTGGAGAATGCTATGGCATCAAAATCATATGAAAAAATGATTGAAGAAATAAGCAATATGTCAGTTTTAGAGTTGTCTGACCTGGTAAAAGCGTTAGAAACTAAATTTGGTGTTTCAGCGGCTATGCCAGTAGCGGCAGCAGCAGCTCCTGCAGCAGCGGCAGCTCCAGTGGCAGCAGAAGAAAAATCTTCTTATAAAGTAACATTGCAAGATGTTGGTGCTGATAAAATCAAAGTGATTAAAGCGCTTAAGCAAGTTACTCAATTGAGCTTAACAGATGCTAAAAAAGTTGTTGAAGAAGCTCCGTCAGTTATTGCTGAGTCTGCTGCAAAAGATGACGCTCAAAAAATTAAAGAAGCATTGGATGCAGCTGGAGCGAAAGTACAACTTTCATAAAAGAAGTTGTATTGATTTTCAGTTGATTGTTGGGGTCTACATACGTAGATTGAATGGAAGTAATCTGTTTGTTTTCATATAGCGGGGAGCAACTTAATGTCTAACTTGCATATTAGCAAGGGTGTTTTGCGTAAATCTTTTGAAAAGATTAGAGGGATTGTTCCTGTTCCTAATCTCATTGAGATCCAATCAAAATCATTTAATGATTTTGTTCAATTAGATTTTCTACCTGAAGAGCGTCAGCTGATTGGGTTAGAAAAAGTTTTACGTGATATTTTTCCTATCGATTATAACGATAAATTATCGCTTGAGTATGTAAGTTATGAATTGGGGAACTGGGCCTGTTCTTGTGGAAAACTAACGGGGATTGCTAACCGTTACCAATGGAATTGTTCTTCTTGTAAAAAATCTGCATGTTCCCGTCTTGATAAAGACGGAACATGCAAATTTTGTGCAAAAGCTGCAGCTCGTTATAAAGGGTGTTCTAACTGCTTATCGCGCGTTATTATTAAAATGCCGATGTCCCTTGGCGAATGTAGAGCGAGTGGTCAGACCTTCTCTTTGCCACTTAAGATCCGCATTCAGTTGATCAATTGGGACCTTGATGAAGCACAAAATAGAGTAATACATGATATTAAAGAGCAGGAGATTTTCTTTGTAGATCTTCCTGTTATGGCTGATTTGTATGAAAATCAAGATCAGTACCGGTTGGGAAATTTAGGCACATTCTTAATTAATGGTGTTGATCGTGTTATTGTAACACAGTTGCATCGTTCTCCGGGTGTTGTTTTCTCGCAAAGTAAAAAAGTAAAAGATTTTGGTGGTAAGCCGTATTATTTAGCACGTATTATTCCAATGCGTGGTTCTTGGCTTGATTTTGAATTTGATAGTAATGATTATTTATATGTTCGTATAGATAAAAAGAAAAAGATATTAGTTACTACATTCTTACAGGCGCTTGGTATTGAGCGCGACGCAATTGTTCCTCTCTTTTACAATTTTGATACGGTTGTATGTAAAAAGGGAGAGTTTTTTATTCCGGTTACTGATGCTTTAATTGGTCAGCGTATTGAAAAGGGAATGTTACCTGCTGATTTAGAATTAAAGTATTTAGGAAAACGAGTTACCAAAGATATGGTGAGTCGTTTTATTAAAGCAGATATTACGGAACTGTCGTTGCGTGTTGCGAACGTCATTAATAGGGTGATGGGGAAAGATTTAATTGATCCTGAGACGGGAGAGATTCTTGTTGAGCAGGGTCAGGTGTTTACACAAGATCATTATGATCATATTAAGTATTTTAAATTAATTGAATTTCAATTAATTCAGTCTGCTGGATATGTGTATCAACCGACAATGGCGATGACGCTTGGACAGGATCGTTGCATGACGCAGGATGATGCGTTAAAAGATTTACATGCAAAGGTATGGCCAGGGGATAGTTCGACATTAAAAGAAGTTAAAGAACGATTTGATAATTTATTTTTCAATAGTAGGTTTTACGATTTAACCCAAGTTGGTCGTGTTCGTATGAACAGTAAATTGGGGCTTAATACTCCTGAAGATCAATTAGTGCTTACTCAGGAAGATATTGTTGCAACGATTCGGTACCTTGTTAATCTCAAAGAGCTTGGCGAGGGAGAATTGGATGATATTGATCATTTGGGTAATAGACGTGTGCGATTGGTTGGAGAATTGTTGAGCAACCAGATGTATCTTGGCTTTTTGCGTGTTGAGCGAATTATTCGTGAGCGATTTAGAATGCAAGAAGTGCATAGTGCATTGATGCCACAAGATTTCCTTAATGTGAAACCATTGAGCGCTGTTTTACGTGAGTTTTTTGGATTAGGTCAGTTATCACAATTTATGGACCAAACGAATCCGCTTGCTGAAATCGCGCATAAGAGACGGTTGTCTGCTCTCGGGCCCGGAGGTGTACTGAAAGATCGTGCAACGTATGAAATTCGTGACGTGCATACATCGCATTATGGACGTATCTGTCCGATTGAAACACCTGAAGGTCAGACAGTTGGTTTGATTTCTTCTTTGGCAACCTATGCTACGGTAAATCATCTTGGATTTATTGAAACAGCGTATAGAAAAGTTACGAATAAAGTTATTGAAGATGAAGTGGTCTTTTTGGATGCGTTCCAAGAAGAAGAGTACGCTATCGCTCAAGTCGAAGCGAGTGAAGATAATAAAATAATTAATCCTGGTAAAATTTTTGCACGACATCAAGGTAACTTTTTATATGCAGATGCAGAAACTATTAAATATATAGATTTGTCACCGAAACAGTTGGTATCTGTATCGTCAGCATTAATTCCATTTTTAGAGCATGATGACGCGACTCGAGCTCTTATGGGTGCAAACATGCAACGTCAGGCTGTTCCATTAATTAAAATGCAGGCACCTATTGTAGGAACGGGTATGGAGCAAGAGATTGCTAAAGCATCCGGCGGTGTAATTATGGCGCGACGTGCAGGTGTTGTTGAATACGTTTCATCTGAGAAAATTATTATCCGTGCGCATGAACAAGAATTTTCGCGTATGGAAGATTGGTTTGCATTAGGAATTGATACCTATCATTTAAGAAAGTTTGAACGTTCAAGTTATAGTACTTGGATTCATCATACGCCAATTGTAAAGCCTGGCGATGTAGTAAATGTAGGTGATGTGCTTTCAAACGGACCTGCAATTAATAATGGTGAATTGGCATTAGGTTCGAATTTATTAGTAGCATTTATGCCATGGCATGGTTATAACTTTGAGGATGCTATCGTTGTTAATAAACGTTTAGTTTCTGATGACGTGTTGACTTCTGTGCATATCGAAGAGTTTGTTGCTGATGCTCGTGATACTAAACTTGGTCCTGAAGAAATTACTCGTGATATCCCAAATGTGAGCGACGCATTGTTAGCAGGGCTTGATGAAGATGGTATTGTGCGCGTTGGTACTCGAGTAAAAACGGGGGATGTTCTTGTCGGTAAAGTGACCTTAAAAGGAGATATTCAATATTCTCCTGAAGAGAAATTATTGCGTGCGATCTTTGGAGAAAAATCTCGTGAAGTTCGCGATACATCATTGTGTGTACCGCCTGGGGTTGAAGGAACAGTTGTAGATGTTAAGATTTTCTCTCGTAGTGGTGTAAGACGTGACAAGCGATATAAGCAAGAAGTTACAAAGCAGATAGAAAAAATAGACAGAGATTTTCAAGGGCATTCTGATTTATTAGTAAAAATGGTGTGTGGGAAAATCATCGATGTGTTAGATGGTAAAAAGTGTCCTGCTAAAGTAAGTCATGATGTTGTTGAAGATGGTGTATACGATCGCTCTAAATTATTAAATCAGCCAATAGATGTTATTTTTGCTCTTAAAGCGCACGATAAAGCTTCTATAGAAGCAATTCAACAGATTAAAGATTTTTATGATAATCAGGTGCGTGTATTATCCGGACTCAAAGAAGAGCGAATCAATAACTTGAAAAAGGGTGATCCGCTGCCATCTGGTGTTATTAAGATGGTTAAGGTGTACATTGCTATGAAACGTGCAGTTTCAATTGGTGATAAAATCGCTGGTCGTCACGGAAATAAAGGTGTGGTATCTACCATCGTTCCTCGTGAAGATATGCCATATCTAGAAGATGGTACTCCAGTAGATATAGTACTTAACCCATTAGGTGTTCCTTCTCGTATGAACGTTGGACAGATTTTGGAAACAGTACTCGGATTTGCCGGTAGAGCATTGGGTGAGCGCTTACAGCAACAATTAGAAACCCAAGGGTTTGCGATTGTGCAGCAGGCATTAGAACAATGTTTTGGGGCAGAGCTTATTGATGCCTATGAAAAACAGTATGGTAAAGAAGGTTTAATGGACCTTGCACGTAAGACAGCGCGAGAAGGTGTTTTATTCTCAACTCCGGTGTTTGATGGTGCAGGCTATGATACTGATATTAAACCGTTATTAAATACGCTTGACTTGCCGGAGTCTGGTACATTTAGAGTGCGAGATGGTCGAACTGGAGATTATTTTGATCAGCCAGTATCAGTTGGTGTTATTTATATTATGAAATTAGATCATATGGTTGATGATAAGTTGCATGCTCGGTCTGTTGGACCATACTCACTAGTGACGCAGCAGCCATTGGGTGGTAAAGCTCAAGAAGGTGGTCAGCGTTTGGGAGAAATGGAAGTTTGGGCATTAGAAGCGTATGGTGCGGCATATACATTGCAAGAAATGTTGACCTATAAATCAGATGATGTGACTGGTCGACATAAAGTATATGAAGCGATTGTACGAGGTGATGAAATTCCAGAACCAGGTGTTCCAGAGTCGTTTAATGTATTAATCAAAGAGCTTCAAAGTTTGGGGTTACAGGTGGACTTGTTCAAGGCGGATAAGGAGAAGATCGATGAATAATAGAATGTTAGACCGTTTTCGTGAGTATCTTCATATTACACAATTTAATTCGATACGAATTAGCTTAGCATCTTCTAAAAAAATTCGATCTTTGTCATATGGCGAAGTAAAGAAGATTGAAACGATAAACTATCGAACGCTTAAGCCTGAAAAAGATGGCCTGTTTTGCGCGCGTATATTTGGTCCTGTAAAGGATTGGGAATGTAACTGCGGTAAATATAAGCGTATGAAGCATCGTGGCGTTACGTGTGAAAAGTGTGGCGTTGAGGTGATTCAATCCCGTGTGCGTCGTGAACGTATGGGCCATATTGAATTAGTTGCTCCTGTTTGCCATATTTGGTATTTAAAAGGAATTCCAAGTTATCTTGGTTTAATTTTAGATATGTCTGCAAAAGATTTAGAGCGAGTTATTTACTTTGATGCATATATTGTTGTTGATCAAGGCAGTTCTCCATATCCACGTAAAACATTGTTGAGCAATACTGAGTATAGCAATTATGTAGATACGCATTTGGACGATAGTTCTTTTTCTGCAGGCATTGGTGCAGAAGTAATTAAGATTCTTCTTGATCAAATAGATATTAAGTTAGAAATTTTTAATCTTGAAAAAGAATATAGTAAAACTCAGTCCGTTGGCGTGCGTCATAAAATTATGCGTCGTCTTAAAGTCTTTGCAGGGTTACTGCAGGCGAATCTAAAACCATCATGGATGATTTTGGATGTATTGCCGGTATTACCACCAGATTTACGTCCATTAGTGCCTTTAGAAGGTGGACGCTTTGCAAGTTCTGATTTGAATGAGTTGTATCGCCGTGTGCTCAATCGTAATATTCGATTACAGCGTCTTTATGAGATTGAAGCGCCTTCAGTTATTGTTAAAAATGAAAAACGTATGTTACAGGAATCTGTAGATGCGTTGATTGATAATGGTCGTCGTGGGCAGCCAGTACGCGGATCGAATCGTCGTCCACTGAAGTCACTGAGTGAGATGCTACGTGGTAAGCAAGGACGGTTTAGACAAAACTTACTTGGTCGCCGTGTTGATTATTCTGGGCGTTCGGTAATTGTTGTTGATCCCGAATTGAATATGGATTATTGTGGTATTCCAAAAGTAATGGCCTTAGAAATTTTTAAGTCGTATGTGTATGCTGGGTTGCTTGAGCGAGAGCTTGCAAGTAATTTACGTGTTGCAAAGCGTATGGTTGAAGAGTTGGCGCCAGAGATTTGGGACGTTTTAGAAGATGTGGTAAAAGATAGACCGGTGCTTCTCAACCGTGCTCCGACGTTGCACAGACTTGGTATTCAGGCGTTTTATCCAATCTTGGTTGACGGTAAAGCGATTAAAGTGCATCCATTAGTTTGTTCTGCATTTAACGCGGATTTTGATGGTGATACAATGTCAGTGCATCTTCCATTGAGTGGGCGTGCACAAGAAGAGTGTCGACGGTTGGTGCTTTCTACAAATAATATTCTTTCTGCATCGAATGGTCGTCCAGTTACGGTTCCATCACAGGATATGGTTCTCGGACTGCATTATATGACGAAATCACGCATTGGTGCATTGGGTGAAGGTATTACCTTCTCAAGTATTAATGAAGTAGTATCTGCATATCAGTGTAAAATGATACATATTCATGCACGTATTAACTTACGCCTGTCAGACAGAAGCATTGTAAAAACCACGGCTGGTCGTGTATTGCTATATACGGTACTTCCTGAGGGGGCTGAGTTTGACTGGACTAACAAGGTTATGAAAGTAAGTGATCTTGGGTGGTTAGTTAATAAAGTGTATTATACATTCGGTTCTAGAAAAACAGTAACATTTTTAGATGGTATAAAACGTCTTGGTTTTTATCATTCTACTATTGCGGGTATATCGATTTCCTTGAGAGATTTGTTGGTACCGCATAAGAAAGATGAAATTGTTCGAACCGCAGAAAAAGATGTTGAAAAAACAGAATCATTGTATATGGATGGTGCGATTACCAATGGTGAGCGCTATAATAAAATTTTAAGTATTTGGGGACATGCAACAGCTGACGTTGCAGCTGAAATGACCCGTGAATTAGAAGAACAAAACGAACAAGCATTTGAAAATAAAGATAAGAGTTTTGCTCCATATAATCCTGTTTTCATGATGTTAGATTCTGGAGCGCGAGGTTCTAAAGATCAGATTAAACAGCTTGTGGGTATGCGGGGTATGATGTCTAAGCCGAATGGCGAGATTATGGAAACCCCGGTTAAGTCTAACTTTAAAGATGGCCTTAGTGTGTTTGAATACTTTATTTCTACGCACGGTGCTCGTAAAGGACAGGCGGATACTGCACTTAAAACTGCAAACTCTGGATATTTGACACGTCGATTAGTTGACGTTGCGCAAGATGTAGTTGTTACTATGTCTGACTGCAAAACATTGGGATATATCGAAGTAGAAGATCTGAAAGAGGCTGGTGATATCATTGTGCCATTTTCTAATCGTGTTTTTGGACGAGTGTTTGCTGCGGATGTTAATGATCCAGTTTCTGGAGAGTTGCTGTTCAAAGCCGGAGAGTTCATTACTCGTAAGGAAGTCGATCGTTTAGCTGATTCTGCAGTAGCAAAAGTAGTCGTGCGTTCTGTGTTAACGTGTCAGGCAAAACGCGGTGTTTGTGCAATATGTTTTGGATGTGATTTGTCGACTGGTAAAATTGTAGACATTGGCACAACCGTCGGAGTTATTGCAGCTCAATCAATTGGTGAACCAGGTACCCAGCTTACTATGAAAACCTTCCACGTTGGGGGTATTGCGAGTGGTTTGACAGAAAAGCCGTACTTTGTTGCTAAAAAAGATGGAGTCATTCAATTTAGGGGTGTTCGTACGATTAAGAATCGTCATGGTGAAATTATCGTATTGAGCAGAAAAGCATTCGTTATTATCATTTCTCCTGACGGACGTGAACTGCAAAATCATTATGTTGAATACGGATCTGTATTACATGTAGAAGAAGGACAAGCTGTTCAAGTTGGTACAAAACTTGTTGAGTGGGATCCAAGTAGTAAGGTTGTTTTAACTGAAAAAGCGGGAAAAATAGAGTATGTTGACCTTGTTGAAAACATTACTGTACAGGATCGTTTTGATGATACAACCGGAAAATCGAATCGTATTTTGTTAGAGCATAAGAACGAGAAGTATCAACCAGCATTATCAGTTTTAAATAAAGCGGGTGATGAAGAGGCGCATTATTATTTATCAATTGGATCATATTTGAACGTTGAAAACGGACAGATGGTTGAACCAGGTGATGTGCTTATTAAGACTCCTCGCGAAGTTTCAAAATCAAAAGATATTACGGGTGGTTTACCACGTATCGCAGAGTTATTTGAAGCGCGTATGCCAAAAAATCCGGCAATTCTTGCAGATATTTCAGGAGAAGTTGTATTTGGTGGTTTACATCGTGGATTACGTAAAATATCGGTTGTTGCTGGTGCAAACACCTTTGACTATTTTGTAGCGCGAGGACAGCAGCTGAATGTACTTAATGGAGATCAGGTTGTTGCAGGAGATCAATTAACTGTTGGATCACCGGTGCTTCATGACATGTTACGTATTCAGGGGCCGAATTTAGCGCAACGATATATTGTTGATCAGATTCAAAAGATTTATCGTTTACAAGGTATTGATATTAACGATAAACACATTGAGTTGATTGCGCGTCAAATGTTTAGAAAAGTACGTATCATTGATTCTGGAGATACTGATTTCTTGATTGGTGATCGAGTTGATCGCGTGCATTTCAAGATGGTGAATGCGTTATTAAAAGCTGAAGGCAAAAAAGTTGCAACTGCAAAACCGGTGTTGATGGGTATTACTCAGGCTTCATTGGGAACAGAAAGCTATATTTCAGCAGCATCATTCCAAGAAACAACAAGAATTTTAGCTGAAGCGGCAATGGTTGGTAACGTAGATCATCTGTATGGACTTAAAGAAAACGTTATAGTAGGTAAATTAATTCCTGCAGGTACTGGTATTGAGTCATTCAGAAAGAAATATTTAGGTAATGACATATCAAAGATTGAACGACAAGCTCGAAAAGAAGAGATGTTAGAAGTCAATGATAGAGATGAAGATGATGAGGATGATGATTTATAGGCGCGTAGCTTAGTGGTAGAGCACTGCCTTGACGTGGCAGGGGTCAGCGGTTCAATCCCGCTCGCGCCTACCAAATATATGCGTTGTATAGATTTGGATATTAGTGTATAACTATAGTATAGTATAGATTTGATAAGGGTTATTTTAATGGTTTTAAATAAAGAACAGATGGAACAGATCAGAAAAGATTTTGGTATGCATAGTAATGATACCGGATCTACAGCAGTACAAATAGCTACCCTTACCGGTCGCATTACGCTGTTAACAGGTCATTTGCAGCGTAATAAAAAAGATTTTTCATGCAAGAGAACTCTTTTGATGCTTATTGCTCAACGACGTTCATTAGGAAAATACTTGCAAAGAACTAATGAGCCTAGCTATAAAGATGTAATTGGACGATTAGGATTAAAAAAATAATAATGTGTCACTTGGACACACGCGGAAATAGGTTGATTTAATGATAAAGAACTTTCGTTTAGAAGATTTTGGGTATGAGGTAGAGATTGGCAGAGTGGCCAAACAGGCAAATGGCGCAGTGTGGTTAAAACGCGGCGGAACCATTGTCCTGGTAACAGCTTGTTCAGCTGAATCCAAGGATTTTCCTGGATTTTTACCACTTTCTGTAGATTATCGTGAAAATTATTCAGCAGCAGGAAAGATACCTGGAGGATATTATAAGCGTGAAGGAAGGCCTTCTGATAAAGAAGTACTTACAAGTCGTTTGATTGATCGGGCAATTCGTCCCCTATTTTCGTATGATTTCTTTGATCAAGTGCAGGTTCTCGCTACGGTATATTCTGTAGATAAAGAACATGCGCCTAATGTTATGTCGTTAGTTGCAGCTTCTTTGGCTTTGACCATTTCCGATATCCCTTTCATGGGACCGATTGGTGCGGTTGAGGTATGCCGTGTTGATGGTAAATGGGTAGTAAATCCGCCCTATACGGATTCGCAACGAGCGGATGTTACATTGTCCATCGCTGGTACCGAAGAAGGTATCAACATGGTTGAAGGTAATGCAAACGAAATTTCTGAACAAGAATTTATTGATGCACTGTTTTTAGCACATGAACAGATTAAAAGATTGGTTGTATGGCAAAAAGAGATTCAGAAAGAAATCGGTAAAACGATTACTCCTGCAACTAAATTCTTTGATTGGAATGACTGGACACAACGTGCAGACACATACTTAACGGATGACAAAGTTCGTGGAGTATATAAAACAGATAAAACAGAACGTAATCAGCATATCGCTGATTTGAAAAAAGATTTCTTAACGCAGTATGAAACAGAGGCTGCAGAGGTTAAGATCTCATCAAAAGCTTTGGAATATGTTTTTGGGCAAATGCTTAAAGATAAAGTTACAGAGCTTATGTTTATTTTGGGTAAACGGGTAGATGATCGACAGTTTGATTTAGTGCGGCCAATTACCGTAGCTGTTGGTTTGTTACCATTTACTCATGGATCTGCATTGTTTACTCGTGGTAGCACGCAGGCGTTGGTAAGCACTACGCTTGGTGGTGGCCAAGATGAGCAAAAATTTGAAGGTTTAATGGATAATGCTGCGACTGTAGATGGTCGGTTTATGTTGCATTATAATTTTCCACCATTTTCGGTTGGTGAAGTTCGTCCGGTTCGTGGTCCAGGTCGTAGAGAAGTTGGACATGGTTATTTGGCGGCATCAGCAATTAGCAAAATGCTTCCTTCAAAAGAAGATTTTCCGTACACAATTCGTATCGTTGCTGACATGTTAGAATCTGATGGCTCTACATCTATGGCAACCACGTGCGGCTCAACGATGGCGTTGATGCAGGCAGGTGTACCGATTAAAAAAATGGTAAGCGGTATTGCTATGGGGTTATTGATGAATAAAGCAGGGGACTTCCGTGTTTTATCTGATATGACCGGCTTTGAAGATGAATATGGGCTCATGGATTTTAAAGTGACTGGTACTCAAGACGGTATAACTGCTATTCAGATGGATATCAAATATAAAGGTGGTTTATCTCGTGAGGTATTTGTTGTTGCGCTTGAACAAGCACGTACAGGCAGATTGCATATCCTTGGCGAAATGCAAAAAGTGATGACCAAACCAAATGCAACATTATCTGATTTGGTACCAAAATTGATTAGTTTCAAAATTAATCCAGATAAAATTGGTGCAATTATTGGTACTGGCGGTAAAACGATTCGTGAAATCACCGAAAAAACAGGTACTAAAATTGATATTGAAGCAGACGGATTGGTTAAGATTTTTGGTGGACCGGATGCAGATCAAGATGCTGCTGTTAATTGGGTTAAAACGCTTGCAGGTCAGGTAGAAATCGGTAGTGTGTGGAACGGTAAGGTAAGACGTATTGTTGAGTTTGGTATGTTTGTAGAATTAGTACCCGGTCTTGATGGATTGGTCCATGTTTCTAACATCCCACGCGAACAACAAAAAACGTTTGATCGCGATTTTAAAAACGATGACGTAGTCAAAGTTGAAGTTGTCGATTATGATGCGGCAACCGGTAAAATTCGTCTTCGCATGGTAAAGTAATAAATAAAATTTTCGAATATTTATAAAGCGCGTAGGCTTAATACAATGATTCAAAGAATAGATGGGCGCCGTTCAGATCAGTTGCGCCCAATGCGTGCATATTATGATGTGTATGGATATAGTGATGCATCGGTTTTGTTTGAAGCAGGTAATACAAAAGTTCATTGTGCGGTAAGTAGATCATATGGTGTTCCCCCGTTTCTTAAGGGTAAAAAAACTGGTTGGTTAACTGCTGAGTATGCGATGTTGCCAACAGCAACTGGAAACCGTACAATGCGTGATTTTTCTGCAGTAACTCGTAATGGTCGAGCTGTTGAAATTTCCCGATTAATTGGACGCGCATTGCGTTCTATTGTTGATCTTGAGATGTTGGGTGAACAGACAATTACAATTGATTGTGATGTGCTACAAGCCGATGGTGGTACTCGTACTGCGTGTATTACTGGAGCTTCTATGGCGCTTTCAATTGCGGCAAGCCGCTGGCTTAAATCTAAGTTAGTACCTGGTAATATTATTCGTGATAGAGTAGCAGCAGTTTCTGCAGGTATTATAAAAGGCTCTGTGTTGCTTGATTTGAATTATCAGGAAGATAGTACCGTTGATGCGGACTTTAATTTTGTCATTAATGGTTCAGGCGGCATTATTGAAGTGCAGGGTACGGCAGAACAAGCACCTATTTCTTGGGAAGACTTTTCAAAGATACGTGCAGTTTCTGAAAAAGGTATCAATGATCTATTTGCCTATTTAAATAGCGATGGTGCATTAGAAAAAAAAGAATCGGTTCCGTTATTTAGTTTAAAAAACCGATTTATGAATACGTAGTAGCATATATGGATATTGCTACTTTCTTTACTAATATCCAGGAGCGCTCTTTTCTTGAGCGCTTTTCAGTAGTACAGTTTTGTTCTCCTCAATATCCATTACTATTTTTTTCAGCATTATTTGAACGTGTTAAAAAGCGTACTGATGTTTTGGTACGCTTTTTTGATTTTGATGCGCAATCTGATGTAGAGATTGCTATGGCATTCCAAACGACATTTTTGGGTATGCGTGGCGTGTATTGGCTGGGTGATATTGATACTCTTGATGGTGCGCGCAAGAAAAAATGGGTAACATTTTTAATGCACTATACAGGTCCGCATACGTTGATTTTCTATAGTACTGTTGCTTTAGAGTCGATGATTAATGGTATTACCATCTCCGTTGCAGAAGGGATTGATAAAAAAACTGCTGTTGCATTATTAAATATAGATAATTATGAGGAAGCGCGATTGTGTATTCCTGTTTTAGAAGCATTGTATGCGCGGCTTACCGTTGTAACGCTTGATCAAGTGTATGTTTGCATGCGTTATGCACGTCTTGCGGGTCGCAATAAGCAGGTATTTATTAATGAGTGGTTAGGTCTTTTAGTTTATTCTGAAAAATCATTATTTACGCTAAGTCAGTATTTTTTTGCAAAGGATGACAAGAAATTTTTTGCGTTGTGGAGCGTCATACGTAAGGAGTACTCAACGGTGTTTTGGATACTGTTTTGGTCTGAACAGTTGTTTCGCGCCTCTTGTTATGTACAATGTATGAAACAGCGGAAGCATGCTGATGCTAAAAAAATATCGTTTCGCTTACCTTTTTCTTTCATCCAACGAGATTGGAGTTTGCATACCTATGGTCAGTTGCGTGATGCACATGCAGCGATATACAGCATCGATTGTAATGTGAAAAATGGGGCAGACGAAGGATCTCTTGATCTCTTTTATTCAAAGTTTTTTGTTTGAGAGCTTGACCGAAAATTCTTGTCAGATTAAAAAAATCATCAAGAACAAGAAACCTCCGATCGTTGTAGCAGCCTGTCCGGCGAAGTTTTAACGAAGACGGAAGCCGCCGTTAGCGGCGTGGCTATCCAGACAATAAAACTATATAAAATGAATCCAATATAAAAAATAATCTATTGTGTCGTGTCTTACGGCGCATAATTTCCCGAATAACCACCCATTGTTCGTCACGACAAACGGAGATTTTTTGTTTCATTAACCTATTTTATAGACCTTTGAATTTCTAAAGCCATTTTTGGTAGTATGCCCAATGATGAAGCATGTTCCGGAAAAAAGTTAGGGTACTATGAACAAGGGGGCTCCGATGAGGTTTTGTCTTTATTTTTTTATGTTCTTTTTTCTATATGCCGATAGTTTTGGTATGGCACCGCAGGAGGTTATGTCTCATGAGGTAACGATAGATCTATTTTATTTGTATATAGAAAGGCAATATGTAGAGGGGAGAATAGCTCCTCCTTACTGCGTCTTGGCTTGTGTCGTGACAGAAAGAATGACCCGTCAAATAGTATCTCCTGAACAGCCTTCTGAAAGAGTACCTTCCATAGATTCTGTTGCAAAACGGAATGCGTTAAATATGTCTCCGGTTAGCAATAATGTTGGATTAAAAGATAGCGTGCATGCTTTTTTATCAGAGCCTCCGCCAGAAAAAAAGAGTAAGTTACAGCTAAATAATGGAGTGCTTTCAGCGGTATTTGGTAATTTCTCTATTGGAGTGAATCTTGTTGAATTAGCATCTTTTATACTTACAAACATACAAGGATATATAGCAAAAAAAAGAGTAGAAAAACAGTTTGTTCAGCGATATCAAGAATGGGGTCAAGAAGATTTTAAAAATGAAGCCCAGAAAATTATTAAAAGATGTCAGCGGGTAGATGATTCCACCATGTCATTGTCATATTCCGATCAAGAAGCGATTTTATCGGAATATCATTTGTATCAATTTGATGGCTTTCGTTCATATATAAAAACATTGTCTGAATATGAACCATTTATAAAGCAGTTATATAATCGTGTTCATTGTGATGATAAGCATCGCAATGACAGATGGTGGAAAAAGTTTCCTGGTTATTTAGATGAAGCGTTTCCTGCAGTTATAGAGTCATTATGTACGCAGGTTAAGCACAAAGAAGCGGAACGTACAAAATACGAACAATTGCAGATAGCGCGTAGAAATAAAGCGGAGCAAGAAATGCGTGCGCAGGTTCAACAACATTTGCATTTCTATGCAGAATATATGCGTGACTGTGCAGATGAGTATGCTCTTGCAGTTGGATTAGGTAGGTGTGATACCCATGCACAAGCAGATCGCTTTGCTATGCGTGATGCAGCGATTATACAGTCAGAAAGCAACAACTATCAGTTCGATATAAAAACGTACAATATATCATCACAGCAGGATGCTTTTTTACAAGATCGTGGTCTGAATATAGATCTTTTTAGGGAATGTGAGGGCTCGACAATCCAACAATGCTTGCATCAAGAAATGATTACGATTTTGGATCAGGCGGTAGTGATTAGGTATGAATATGAGCACGTACATAATCCATCTCTTACTTTCTTTACCAATGCAATCGGCGATTTAGCGTCAGTTTCGGCAGAATATAATCATGCAGGGCATGTTAAACAGGCGCTGCTATTAACCGATTGTTGTTGGAGCTTTTTAGAATGTACTATTGGTATAGCACAAGGGATGTGTGATGGTATATATAACACGGTGTATGCATTTGATCACCCTATAGAAACGATAGGTAAACTGACCCAGTGCATATCGAATGCTGCGTGGTATTTGGGTAAGGTGTTATATGAACTGTGTAGTGTTAACATCATGTGTATTATTGATAGAGATGCAGGACATGAGCGCCTTGCCCAAATGACCACTAATATACAGGCGGTTGTATCTGACCTTGCGCATAAAATAGAAGCAATGCCCTCCAAGACAATAGCGCGGGGTGCAGCTGCACACATAGTAGAGGCAATACTTATTAAAAAATGTTTGGCTTTTTTATATGCAGCATATGTAGCTGCACATAAAAAACTCACTGCTGCCATACAAATCGCTCAAAAAAGCGGAACAATGCCATCAGTTGCAGGCTCCCCTGAAATTGTACTAGTAGAAGAAGCTATACATAATGCCATCTTAATGGAGAAAGAGAAGGCTGTTGGTTTAGCAATTCATACTCAGTAAAATCCTTAAGAATACTGGGGACATTTTGTGTATGGTTATTTTTGTTCAAAGTGTTTTGGTTGTATAATGCCACCGGACATAATGAGCGCCATCGCTTCTTGATGAGTGATAGTAAGCACCGTAATATCTGACATAGGTACAACTACTAAAAAACCGCTTGTAGGATTTGGGGTAGTAGGAATAAATACGTTAACAAATGGTACTTCTGTATTAGGTATGAACTGCGTTGGGAATTCTCCAGTCATAAATCCAATACTATAAATTCCTGGTCGTGGGAATTGAACGATCACAATTTTTTTAAAGCTCATGTTATTTTTAGGATCAAACGCAAATACGAGTTGTTTGATTCCGGAATATAATGGTCGGATGAAGGGGATGCGTAGGAGAAGTTTTTCAAAGGCATGTATAATAGAACGAATAATAAATAATCGTAGTATGATACCAGTTAAAAATATCAAAATGATAACAAGTATAACATCTGCATGGGGGGTCCAGGTTAATATAGGTAGCTGTAGACGATTGATAGGCGCAACCCAATTTTTAAGCAAGCGTAATGAAAAATTAAACACGGCAATCGTAAGTGTAATCGGTAACAAGGTAAATAAACCATTTAAAAATATTGACCAAGTATAATGGATTATAAGAGAAAGTTGTTTTCTTAATTCTTTTATCATAATTGTTGTGTAAGACCTTCTGTAATAGGTGTATTATTAGCGACAAAAATAGTTAGGTTTGCAGGTTTATAGCTTACCACATGTATATTGCTTGGTAGAAATAAATTATTATTTTCTACCGTTATTTGATTTGGGCCAGCATGGAGCGAGTCGCCGTTTATGTGTAATGCGATAGTTGTTTGATCAATAGTAGCAATGGTGGTTCGCTTGCCGCGCAGCAGCACTTGTATGGTTTCAGGAGCAGTAATTGTTTTATCTGAGCCGTAAAAGCAAAGTGGTACTGATAATGATATATCAATCGGGTACCAGTTGCTGAGTGTAGACCAGATGCCATACCCAATAATGCATGAACATAGTTTAATGAATGCGTTGTGCAGCAGGTTGTTTTTTAGCTGTTTGAGGTGTGTGAGCATGTGCAGTTTCTCCTTTTTTGTAAGAGGATGAGTGAGTACTGATTTGTTTGGTAATAAATGTAATGGTGTTAGATGGGGTTACATGATGATATACAGTTCCATGAGTGATGATAGTGAATGTATGTTGCATAGGAGATATTTTAATAATTATTGCATCTGTTTTTTCGCTATATAAGATTGTATCTTCTATCCAGCTGGTTGATTTTTTCGCGCCATGCGTTTCTGTCTGTGGTGTTGCTTTCCATTGTCCGTTTATACCAACAATTTTACCGGTTGATGTGAGCCAGAGCATTTGAGTTTGATCAAAAGAGTTGCTGTTAATAAGTAGTTGCATAAGTTCATTAGAAATATCAGCATGAAATTGTAATGGCGTATTGATCATGTTTTCTAAGCTATCCGTGTGCTCGATTATACAGGTTATTTCTTTATTTCTGTTTATGTTGATTAAGCAAGCTTGTATAACGGTTTCAAGCCAATGGGATTTTTTTTCTGTTATTGGGATAATATTACGTAATGCGACGAAGTTTTTTTGCAACGTAAATTGGTGGAAAATAATAAAAAGTAATAGCGCTATCGGAGCACACATTAAAAGAAAACAGTTGATGGTTGGTAGCGATGCGATATTTGTTACAAAAAAGCATCCACAATAAAGATAAAAATAGCCAAGTAAATTTTTATGAAGATCATTTTTGAGCCACAAAGAGATAGCGTAAATAATGCTGGTGAAAAAAATAATTTCGATTAGGTCCCGCCAAATGAAAAATGTAGGTATAAGCTGTAACGTTGTTCCTTGTATAGCCATTACACCCTCCGTAAAGATTATAATAATATATATGTCATATATGAGCATTTCAAAAAATTATCTTTTAGGTCTAGAAAACTGTGTAAATTGCTTGAATAAGCAGTATCAAGCGGTTACACTACTGCAATAGATGAATATGATTGGTAAGGAATAATATGCAACAGAATAAGATTGTTTTAACTGGTGATAGGCCGACAGGTCCATTGCATTTAGGTCATTATGTTGGTTCGTTGAGTAATCGTGTGATGTTGCAAGATCAGTATACGCAATACGTGATGCTTGCTGATTTACAAGCAATGACTGATAATTTTGCAAATCCGGAAAAGGTGCGAAATAATGTGGTTGAAGTTGTTTTGGATTATTTAGCAGTTGGTATTGATCCACAAAAAACGACGATTTTTATTCAATCGATGATTCCACAAATTGCTGAACTTACTATTATTTATTTGAATTTGGTTACAGTGAGCCGTCTCAAGCGAAATCCTACCGTGAAAACAGAGATACAACAAAAAGGATTTGGTGAATCATTACCAGCGGGATTTTTGATGTATCCGGTACATCAAGCAGCGGATATTACCATTGTTAAAGGCAGTGTGGTTCCTGTTGGCGCAGATCAACTGCCTATGATTGAACAAACTAATGAAATTGTGCGTACCTTCAATCGTATTTATAATACCGACGTGTTGGTGGAGGCAGAACCTTTAATTGCAAAAGTAGATCGGTTGGTTGGCACAGATGGTGCTGCAAAAATGGGTAAATCGTTGGGCAATGCGATTTTTTTATCAGATGATTCTGATATAGTCGCGAAAAAAGTGATGAGTATGTATACGGATCCAAATCATATTCGTGTAGAAGATCCAGGTAAGGTTGAAGGTAATACAGTATTTTGTTATTTAGATGTGTTTGATTCAGATGTTGAGAGAGTGCGTGAGCTTAAAGAGCATTACCAACGCGGTGGGCTTGGTGACGTAAAAATCAAGCGATATTTAATTGATGTACTCAATAATTTTCTTGATCCAATCCGTAAGCGCAGAACCGAATTTTCGCACAATATTGACTTTGTAATGGAGATTTTGAAAACAGGAACAGAAAAAGTCCAGGCTGTTGCATCAGAAACGATGCATCAAGTTCGTCATGCGATCAAAGTTGATTATTTTTAGATGATACTGTTTTTATTGTTAATTACAGAGAACTCTTCTTTTATGTTTGTTGGTTATAGTAGGGTGCAGAGATGTATTAATCAACAGTTGTAAAGGAGAATAATATGTCCAATCGATCTTCGTCTTTTAAATCGAAAAACAGTTTTTTTTCATATAACGGGACATCACTAATAATTATTGGCGTGATTTTTTTAGTCTGCATTATATTTGTTGTAGATGGATTATATCGATCACGATCAGATGTTGGATATTTGATTGCAGAAGATGTTGAGGCGCTGGTTGGGATATTTAAGCGCATTGATGAATCTTGTCATGTTATTAGTTTTGATTATCAAAAAAATAGAATTAATTTTTTGCAAATTAAGAAAAATGGGTTTGTTGGGTCAGAGGTGGGTTCAATGAATTTGGCTTATCCAGATAAATGGGATGGACCATATTTGCAGCAAAATCCTAAGATATCTCGACAAGAATATATGATTGTATATACCCATAAAGGATATTTTATTACACCCGGAGTCGGAGTTCGATTACCCAATGGTAAAGTAGTAGGAAAAGATCTTAAACTGGATGAAAATGCAGATGTTGCTGTAATGCTTAAAGATGAAAATGGTTTTCTATTTAAAGGACGTACGCTTGCGGCACCGCTTGAATTTAAGCAAGCATCATTTGCGACAAATTTATTTGAGAATGTAGAAGCTGAATAATTATATTTTTTTAAATAGTTTTTAAAAAGTAGCCTTCATAGGCTACTTTTTTATTGTTAAAATATGAAATCCCTGCTAAAGATAGTACATCTAAAATTTTAACATATAAAACTAAGAGCATATGATGAAAAAAATATTTTTGGTTGCCAACGCATTTCTTGGGATTGTAAACACTGTTGTGCCATCTCAGAATGATCTGTTTTGTGATGTAAGGCCGATATATAACGATAACAAGCATTCGTGGGGAACTTTATCTGTCGGAGCAGATTGGAAGTTTTGGCGATTAGAATCACATAGAATGGATTTGGGGGCAGAACTTTTTGTAACAGATGCTGCGAGTAACAAGGCAGAGCTTGTTGATACTCTGCGGCCACGATTTAGGGCTACTAATGGATATAAAGTTGTTGCAGCATATACATGTCCTCGGGCAAATCTACAAATAGAGGCGAGCTTTACGCATATACCAGTATGTGCAGATTTCAATCGCTGGTGTCCCCAGCCATCAATAGTTTTTCTTGGTATTGGCTTTCCTATATTGTCTTTTATTAGTAATAATCAGATGTTATTTAGACAAGCTCATATGCAGTGGCGAGGGAAAATAGAGTGTGCAAATCTCGATTTCGTGTGGGAGCAATGTATATCAGGTAAGGTCACTAATACAGCATCTATAGGATTGGAAGCGCTCATTGTGGATCAGCACGCGTATATAAGTGGTGATACTGATAATGCACGCGTTGTTGCTAATCTGGAAGGCACTTTAAAAGGAGGAGGTGTTAAATTTGGCTGGTCAAGTGATAGGTATTTAGGGCATGGATTCTCTTTACGCGCTGGTCTTGCAAGCTCAATTATTTGCACTCAATCTAGGGGAAAGGCTTGTTTAGAAGGATTTGATGCATTAAGCGGAACCGTTAAGTCTGATCAGTGGCGCATTGTGCCTGTATCTACATTAGGGTTTTTTTGCGGTTTTGGATATGCAAAAGATTGGTGTCGTTGCTCTATAGATACATACCTTGGGTTTGAACAGAAAATATTATTAGAGGCGAATCTGTTTTCTGGAGGAACTATATATCTGCAAGGTCTTACCCTTGGTTGTGTTTACAGCTTTTAAAAAATAAAAGGAGATAGCCCAAGAGTCATCTCCTATTTTCATATCTTCTCTAAAAATTGTGCGTTTATTTTTTTCGTTTCCGTTTTGAATTTTACGGTAATGATGTATGAACGATCGGCACGATGTTCTACTTCTTGAACGATTCCAACACCAAATTTTGCATGTTTAATGGGCTGATGCTTTTGCCATATGCCTGTTGAGGTTGCAGTGGATGTTGTTTTTTGGTTGCTTTTAGATGCCGTTCCAAAGGTGAGTATTGGTGATTGCGGAGCGCTACTGTCTTGTACATTTAACCATTGTGAAAAGAATATCTTTATTTCTGGCGGACGGCTCTGAGAACAGTTTTGTTGTAAAACATACTGTTTTGGTAGTTCATCAAGAAATCGTGATGGGAGCTGATCCGTCATCTGTCCATAGGTATATCGATAACGGCAATGTGATACTAATAATCGTTCTCGAGCCCGGGTAATACCAACATAAAAGAGGCGTCGTTCCTCTTCTAATGTTTCATTTTCAAAAATGGATCGCGAGCTAGGAAAGAGATTTTCTTCAAGGCCAGGCATAATTACTGTATCAAATTCAAGCCCTTTGGCTGCATGAATGGTCATCATTAATACCGGATTTGCATGAGCATCCTGTTTTTTTTGCAGATCACTCATTAAAGCAACTTCATTAAGAAATAACTCAATGGTATTGGTACCAATAGATTCAAAATGTTTCACTGCGTTAATGAGCTCAGTAATGTTATCAATTCGTTCTTGAGCTTCTTGTAATTCGTACGTTTTTTTGAGATACGCAATATACTGTGTTTTATTGATAATATGATTGAGGATAATGCTCGGAGATTGTTGTAACGGAGCAGTAGCAAAAATCTGTATAAAATCAGTGAGAGCAGATTGTTTTATTTGGGTGACTTCTTTGTCATGAATCAGGGCATATGCTAGATCGGTGAATGTAAGAAATGGCTGTTGGTGCCAACGTTCGTAAAAAATCTCTTCAAATTTAGTTCCCAGTCCGCGTAATGGGCAATTAACAACACGGAAAAAAGAGGGACGATCAAATGGATTTATGAGTAAGCGGAGATATGCGAGTAAATCTTTAATCTCTTTACGTTCATAAAATTGAGTTCCGCCGATTATTTTATAGGGAATGGAATTTTTAATGAGCGCTTCTTCAATGGCACGGGATTGAAAGTGCGTTCGGTATAAAATTGCGGCTCGCGTTTCAGGATCTTTTTTTGTGGTTACGAGTAAAAATTGTGCAAGGGCATCACCTTCATGTAGTTCAGACAAACAGGTTATTGTCCGTATGCGATCTTGAGCGGTACGATCTGACCACAGTTTTTTGGGATTACGTATTGTATTATGTTGAATCACTGCGTTTGCTACATGAAGAATCGGTTGTACCGAACGATAGTTTTGTTCAATTTTTATAGTAGTTGTATTAGGAAAATCATTCTTAAAATTGACAATATTGGTAACCGTCGCGCCTCGCCAGGAATAAATGGATTGATCCTCATCGCCGACTACGCAAATTGATTGTACAGTAAACTGTTTTTCGCAGTTTTTTGCCATGCGTTGTAGGAGCTCATGTTGTACTACGTTGGTATCTTGATACTCATCAACAAGAATATGGCGAATGTTTTGTTGAAACATTTCTCTGAATTCGCTGTTGTTAAATAATTTTAGTCCTTCAAGAAGTAAGTCATCAAAATCAAAGCACTTACTCGCTATGCGTTCTTGCTCGTACGCATGATACATCCGTGCAAGAAGTGGATCATGATCATAAAAATCCTGTAAGTCGCTGGGGCGAATTAATCTGTTTTTGATGCGTGAAATCTGATATAAAACTGTTTTTACGTTTGTTTGTTTAGTCAGGTTGCTGCGTGCTATAATCCCGGTAATTATTTTTTTTTGATCATCTTCATCGAGAATGGAAAAAAAAGGAGTGCTTGCATATGCGGGATATCTTTTTAAAAGATAGACGCAGTATGAATGGAATGTACCGATGAATGGCAGTTGGCGGTCTGATTGTAAAAAATGCATGATACGTTCCTTCATCTCTTGCGCAGCTTTATTGGTAAAGGTTAGCGCAACGATTTCATGAGGAGGAACATCATGATTCAATATTAAGTGTGCAATTCGAGCGGTGATGATACGCGTTTTTCCAGATCCAGCTCCCGCGATAATCAAAAGAGATCCATCGGTATGGGTAACTGCAGCTGTTTGGGCCTCATTTAAATTGGTTGTAAGAAAGTCGTTAAATTGCGCCGTAGCGTTATAGAGAGTTTGCATAGCAGATTGTGAAGTTAGGTGTTTGTGGTTGGTGATATGATTTTTTCTGGTAAAAAGCCATTAATTTGAGTTTCCCACATGGTTTTATACAATGGGCAATTTTCAAGCAATTCTTGATGGGTGCCATCACCAACAATAGCCCCTTTTTGAAAAACTAGGATACGATCCATATGGAGTAATGTTAATAATCTGTGCGCTATAACAATAGTGGTTTTTTGTTCCATGAATGTCCAAAGTATTTTTTTAATCTCAATTTCTGAGAGTGAGTCAAGTTGAGAAGTAGCTTCATCTAAAATTAAAATAGGAGCATTTTTAAGGATTACACGGGCAATAAGAATACGTTGCCTTTGTCCACCGGATAATTTGTTGCCATGTTCACCGACAATAGTATCGTATCCATTTGGTAATTTTATAATAAAATCATGCGCAGCGACTTTTTTTGCTACATCTATCACTTCATCGTCAGTAGCATTAGGGTTACCATATCGTATGTTTTCCATAATGCTTCTGTTAAGCAAAGATAAATCTTGGAGAATCATACCAATATTTGCCCGGAGAGAATCTTGGGTGACAGTTTTGATGCTTTGATTATCAATTACAATTGACCCCGAAGTGGTATCAAAAAGGCGTAGTAATAAATGGGCAAATGTTGATTTACCACTACCTGAATATCCAACGAGTCCCAATTTATGCCCTGGTGGTATAAGAATATTGATATCTTTGAATAATGGTAACGTTGCATCATATTCAAAAAAAACATGATTAAATTCTATTTTGCCGTTGGTGATGTGTAATGGTAGCGCATTCTGTTCATCTTGAATCTCTAGCGGTGTGAGTAATGCATGTAAACTTTGATTACATTTACCAATCGAATCGTTAATAATATCTATTTGCTCAGTGAGAGACCAGAGATTATCTGCAACATCAAGAATTAAGGTAAGTATGAAAATAAAATCACCAACAGTTAACAAATTTTGAGATTTTAATCGTACTAAGAAAAAGAGTGTGAAAGTAAGTAGTGCTATGACCGACAGCCCTTGGCAGACGGTATATTTGAGTAAGTAATATTCTTTGGTGCGGAACCGCTCTTTAAGATTATTTAAAAAATGGGTAAGGTTATTTTGTTCAAATTCACGTCTGGCAAAAATACGCACACTGTTTGTGTTGGCAAGACTATCGACAATGATACCTGATGTGGTGGTGTAGGCATCAGCGTATGCGCGGGACAGTTTTTTGATTTTATTAGAAAAGTGAAGGCTGATTGAGATAAATAATAGCGGCCAGATAAGAAGACCGAGTGAGAATACGATATTAAATAAACCAGTAGAGATAACTGCAGTAATAAGTTGTACGCTGCCACGAATTAATAATCGTGTTGGTTCATATGATATTTTCTCTATGTTATCAACCAGAATATTGATTTTATGAGCGATGGAACCAGATGGGTTTTTTTGTGAAAAGCTGTATGGCTGCTGATGTACGTAGCTGACGAGCGCACTGATTAATTTATTTTTGATTAAGGGGGAAATTTTCAGATGAATATAGAGAGTAGATTTCCAAGATAAGTCATAAATCGTATAGTTCAGAACAAATAAGATTGTAGGTAGTAGTAATGTAGTGGTGAGTGATGAACCGGTATAAGCGCCATTTAAAGAATCAACAATGAGTTTAAGAAGGTATGAGTAAACGACGTAGTAAAGGCCGGCAATTCCTGCACATAATATAAAAAAGGCTATCCATGTTTTATAGGGGGCATAGGCCCATTTTATACAGCTAAAAAACGAATTAGGAAGAGGCGAATCTGTTTGTTTATTCATTTCTTTATGGTTCTGAGAGCGTTTGGTTATTTCTTGTTTATAAAATGATTACAGTAAAGGCTTATTTTGTCTATTATTTTTTAGTTTTAATGGTCCAAGGACTATAGCATGAATGTTGCGTAAAATAAATAGCTTTTTTGCATTTTGACAGGGTATTAAAGCTTTGAGGGTAATATGACGTATAAGAGAGGGTATTATGGGATGCTTGGGATATAAACTCAATGATAATACGGGTGGTACTGATTGATAGAGTTAATAGTGAAAAGAAAAGCGTGTCTAAAAAATAATGAAATGAGCGAATTTTTTTAAATACGCTCTCCTACCAAGTAGTAGGTTCTGGAGTAGGTGTGGTCACCAAAGTATCAAGAGTTTAAGGGGAAGTTGTTGGTTTTTCTAGTTTTGCTTTATCTCTTGAGACGAGAGATAGCAACATGGGATTCACCAGCCTTGCGTAGGGCACCTGAAAGTCGATGCCTTTCATTACGAAGGCTTTGCAACTGAGTTGTTTGCGTAAAAGGGGTATTGCTATCTAGGGCAGCGCGTTTTGCATCTTGCAGTGCACGTATCGACAGCTCTGTCACTTGTAGCTGCCTTGTAAGGCGTCCGTTTATAGTATTTTTTGGCGATGCCCAGTGCGTGAGTGTTAGGCAAAGGACAAAAAATGAAATTGATTGTGCTGTTGTTTTCATAATACACCTTTATGTAATGCGGTAAAACAGATTGTCGATATGAGTTGCTCCTTGGCTATATAGTTATTGATAACCGAGCAATTTCGAAAGTAACCCCGGTTTAGGTGCAGCAGCGGCTTGCTGTGCAGCATGATCGAGCGCGATTTTTTTTTGTTTTGCAATATGAGTTTGCCCAAATGATTCTAATGTTGCCCGCGCAGAATTTACTAGATGACGTTTGTGCATATGAATGAGAACATTTTGCGCGCGTTGCCATGCTAAGGGCTTTGGTCTATCATTATTTTTATTTTGTAGCTCTGCCAGTTCACGTCTATGTGCTGTTAGTACAAGACTTATGCGGTCCTTTTCGTTTGCTTTAGAGAAGTTACTTAACGTTTCATACTCCTGAATCAATGGTTCTATTATTGCCTTTTGGTTCAGACATTTTGCTGTAAGGTCTCTATACTCTTTATCTGCTCTAGCAGCAGCTCTATAGAGTTCTTCTGTTTGTAAGCGGGCTTCATTGGCACGATTCTTTAGAAGTGTGAAGCTGGTCATATGCTTTCTCAATACCGCTGCAGCCTGTTGACGTTCACTGTATAATGCAACCATTGAAGGCACAAGCTCTTTTTGCTCTTCTTGTGTCTTGATTGATGAGAGTGGATCTAGATGATTCGCGTCATCGGCAGCTGTTATTATTGTTGAGGAGATAAAGAGACTGAGTAGGAAGAATAAGCTAGCAAAGATAGGTACTGTTTTTTCCATAACGCTTCTCTTGTAACAGGGTAGCTAAATAATAAAACGGTTACATTCTAGTATTCTTTTTAATATTTGCAATCATTCTTAACGGCTTTTATGAGCCATGACGAGTCTGTCGTTGAGAGAAGGCCAGGACTCTTCTTTGCATGGATTGGTGGATGTCCAGACTTCGTACCAGTTCATGTTGCAGGGACTCGATGTTCCTTTCAGACTGTTGCACTTGAGCCAAACGTAGGCGTAATTCAGCGTTCATCTGAGGGGCAAGCATAACAGATGGCTCCTCAGAATGATCCACATGTGCCAAATATGGGCGCACTATTTTTTTTATAAGTTGCATGAAAAGAGAGGGGGCAGTGGCAATAGCACGCGTGTCATACGTAAAGACCAAAATTACAAAAACGAGAAAAAGACCAAATTTATATAATTGCATACATTATTCGTCTATGAAGGCTGCCATTCAGATAAAAATGCGATGAGAGGGGCCACACCTTCCTTTGTCTTTGCAGATATTGCTACATGGGGTTGATATTTGTGCCATGCAGCCTCATCAAGGTCGGTTCCAGCGTCAATTTTATTAAAAACATACACCATTTGCTTCTCTACTTTTAAATCATTAAGAATTGTTTGAACGACCGCAATATGTGATTCCCAGTTAGGATCAGAAGCATCAATTACTTGTAGTAAAATATCTGCGTATTCAAGTTCAGAAAGCGTTGATTTAAAAGCGTTAATCAGATGGTGAGGTAGTTGCTGGATAAAACCAACGGTGTCTGAGATGACACCCTTTTTCTTTTTATCGATATACAGTTCGCGGGTAGTGGTATCCAAGGTAGCAAAAAGTTTATTTTCAGCCAGGACATCGCTACGAGTTAATGTATTCAACAACGTAGATTTACCTGCGTTTGTGTATCCGATGATACAGATATGAGGAACTTTATTTATAAGGCGTTGTTTGCGTTGTGTGTGCCGCGCTTGTTGTAAACGTTCAAGTTGTCGTTTGTATTTTATAATAATGTCGTTAATAACTCGGGTCTCTTTTTCTTTTAATGTTTCACCGGGGCCCCCGCTAATACCAATTATGCCCGCTTGTTGTGATAAATTGATTCCTTTTCCCGTTAGCCGTGTTTTTTGGTAGTTAAGCATTGCAATTTTAACTTGCAATTTTCCTTCGGCGGTATGGGCAGATTTTTCGAATATTTCTAGAATTAGTCGTGTGCGATCAAAAACGGTTACATCTAATTCATCTTCAAGGTTACGTTCTTGAATTCCAGATAGTTGTTCGGAGATAATAAGCTCTTTGATTTGGTTTTTTTCGCAATATTCACGCATTTCTTGGAGTTTGCCTTTGGTAAAAAAACGGGCAGGGTCGATGCTGCGCAATTTAATATAGAGTTCATCTTTATAGATGGTGCCGTTTGTTTTTACTAAATTACGAAACTCTTCGTAATAAGATTCAATACTTTTAGTCCTGTTATAGGGGGCATGGACACCGATAATCAGTACTCGTGGAAGATGTATTAATAAGGATTCTGCTTTTTTAGCCATGATTAACCCAATATATCGATGGTATGTAATAATTATAATTCTCTATTAACAGAGTCAATAGTCTCGACCTAGTATAGCATGAAATTTAGCGCTGTTAATCGTGATGGGATTCTTTATTTACTTCAGTAGCGATTTGTAGTGACTTTGCTACACTGATCTGTACGTAAACAATGAAGTTGTTATAGGAATATTGTATGTTTGATTTTCTTTCGCAAAAATTTTCTTCTATTTTTTCGCAAATTACCGGTAAAAGTACGCTTACTGAGCAAAATATGCAGGAGGCGCTTGATAAAGTAAAAGATGCGTTGCTTGCTGCAGATGTGCCTCAGGAGCTGGTTGAAACCTTTGTTATTGATATTCAAAAAGAGGCTGTTGGTCAAAAAGTATTAAAATCATTAAAGCCTGGGGATCAGCTGATTAAGATTGTTCATGAGCGACTGAAGGCGTTTATGGGATCTGATACATTACAGGATTTTTCTTTCCAGCTACCGGCTACCATTATGGTTATGGGGTTGCAAGGTTCGGGTAAAACAACAACAATAGCCAAGTTGATGCATTATGTTCTTAATCAGGCGAAAAAACGAAATAAAAAGCGTAACGTGTTGTGCGCTTCAATTGATTTTTATCGTCCTGCAGCCATTGATCAGCTTGAAATCTTGGCAAAGCAAGTGGGAGTTTCTTTTTATAGATCATCAAAGACGGACCCAGTTGCAGCGGCGTTAGATATTCAGCAGTATGCAAGGCAGCAGGGGTTTGAACTACTATTTCTAGATACAGCAGGTCGGTTGCATGTAGATCAGGGTATGCTTGGCGAGTTACGCACGGTTGATTTGCAGCTAAAACCACGATACAAACTATTGGTTCTTGATGCAATGACTGGTCAGGAGTCGCTTAATGTAGCACAAGCGTTTGAGCAGGCGGTTGGGTATCAATATGCAATTTTAAGTAAAATGGATAGTGATACTCGTGGTGGTGCCGCTTTTGTGTTTCGATATGCACAAAAAAAGCCAATTCTATTTGTGGGGATTGGAGAAAAGATTGACGATTTAGAGCAGTTTTATCCTGATCGTATGGCAGGTAGAATATTGGGCATGGGGGATGTGCTCACGCTTATTGAGCGAGCGACTGACAGAATTAACGAGTCAGAGCAGGAAGTAATTCAGGCCTCTTTTATGAAGGGAAAATTGAATCTTCAGGATTTTGCAAATCAGTTGGATATGATGAGCAAAATAGGGTCCCTTTCTCAGATTGCTAAATATATTCCCGGTATGAACAGTATGAATATTCCTCAAGAGAAGTTGGAAAAGGGTGAAGCTGAGTTGATAAAATTTAAAGCTATTATTAACTCAATGACCCCTAAAGAGCGGATCGTACCTCGTTTATTAGATGGGTCTCGCAAGCAGCGGATTGCTCGTGGAGCGGGAGTGACATTAGCGGATATTAATGTATTGTTACAGAGATTTGAAGAAAGTCAGCAATATGTTAAACTGTTTAAGAAGTTTGGCCGTCGTGGGCCAGGGATGTTTTAAAATTTCATAGTGCATAACGTATACAATCTATTATTTTTTATAAGAGGCATTAATGGCAGTAAGATTACGGCTATCTCGTATTGGTAAAAAACATGCTCCATTCTATCGAATCGTAGCAGTAGATGGACGCAAGAAAAGAGATGGCGCTTTTTTAGAAGATTTGGGTACCTATGATGGACTTAAAAGTATATTGATACGTTTTGAAAATGAGCGTATGGATTATTGGCTTTCGCAAGGTGCTATACCAAGTGATGCAGTGCATCGTATTCAACTTCTGTATAAAAAATCAGGGGTTGCTGGCGGTGGCGCACGTATGGAGCCTGAGGCGGTAGAAATTCCAGTAAAAATGGAACAAAAGGCCTCAAAAGGGGTAAAGGTAAAAGAAACTGTAACACAGGATGTAGCAGCGCAAGTTGAACAGGCCTAATAAATTCTTTCAGGAACAAGTGTATGGTAAAAGAACTTGTTGAGTATATAGTAAAAAGCCTTGTTGATGGGCCTGATGCTGTTCGTGTGGCGTGTGAGCAACGAGATGCTGGTTATTGTGTGACTATTTCTGTGCTTGATCAAGATCGTGGCAGAGTGATCGGAAGAAATGGGGAAACGATACGTGCGATACGTGCGCTGGCATCTGTTGTAGTTCCTAAAGATAGTGACGTTACGATTGAGATTGCTGAATAAATGAATATTTCTATTCTTTCTGTATTTCCAGAATTGTACACATCGTTTTTGACTACTAGCTTAATGCACCGTGCGCAAGAGCGTGGGCTTGTATCGATTTCGGTTGAAAGTTTTTTTTCATATGCTGAGCCAAAAGAGCGCATTGATGCGCCAACGTTTGGTCATGGTGATGGTATGCTGTTGCGACCAGATATTGTTGAAAAAGCAATTGAGGACCGAGAGCGCCTTCATGGCAAAGCATTGAAAATTTTCTTTTCTCCTCATGGTAAAAAATTAACACAACGTGAATTACAGCGCCTTGTAGAGCGTATGCAACAAACAGAGCACGTGCTTTGCGTGGCTGGTCGTTATGAAGGCATGGATGCACGAGTTGAACAAGAATATGCTGATGAGATCGTTTCAATAGGCGATTATGTATTAATGGGCGGAGATTTGCCAGTTATGGTAATGCTTGAGGGGGCTTTACGGTTGATTCCTGGTGTTATTAGTAAGCCGCAATCAGTTGCACGAGATTCGTTTCAAGGGGCACTTGTAGATTACCCTGAATACACAGCTCCGGTTGTTTGGCGAGACAAGCAGGTGCCTGAGGTAGTGCGATCGGGTAACCATGCGTTACTTGAAGAGTGGCGATGCGAGCAATCAGTTGAACGTACATTGTTTCAGCATTTTGATTGGTTGAGGGAATCTATAATTACTGAAAAAGAGAAAAAACAGGTTCAGGCTATAATGCCGCATCATTACGTTGTGTTAGCGCATGGAGATGTTTTGGTGGGGCCTGAGCGTGAAAAAGGCACTACATCGGTCACCTCTATTGATATACATGACATTGCTCGTTCTAGCGCAACATATGGCATCAAACAGTTTTTTATAGTGACACCATTAGCAGATCAGCATCGTATTGTGACGACATTACTTGATTTTTGGCAGAAGGGTGCCGGTATTGAATATAATCGAGTTCGGCATACAGCGATTAATCAGGTTTCTGTTTTAGACACAATTGAAGACGCTATAGCGGCTATTGTTAAGCGTGAAGGCCTGTATCCATTATTGGTTGCAACTTCAGCACGTCAAACAGAGCATATGGGGCAGATAACGTATTATGATCAAGCTGTGGCATGGGAGACCAGAAGGCCGTTGTTATTTATATTTGGGACGGGACAAGGGTTAACCAAGGAACTTATTGATCGGTGTGACTATTTATTGCCTCCTGTGGCAGGGTTTTCAGACTTTAATCATTTATCAGTACGATCAGCGGTTGCTATCGTTCTTGATAGATGGCTTGGAAATAATCAAAAGAATCGATAGAAAGAATTGGCATATGCTGGATTTTGCGGTATATTTGCCTAATATAGTAATTTAAAATAGAGCTTAAGGATTTACATATGAAAGCTAAGCAGTATACGCGAGAAACGATTCGTGAGTTAGGAATGTATGATCGTTCATTTCCTGAATTTGAAATTGGGGATATGATTATTGTTTCTGTGCGTATCAAAGAAGGTGATAAAGAGCGTATACAGCAGTTCGAAGGGGACGTTATTGCAATGCGCAAAAAAGGTGCATCAAGTACGTTTACCATAAGAAAAATTGGTTCAAATGCGGTTGCTATTGAGCGAGTCTTTCCGTATTATTCTCCATTAATCGAGTCAGTTCAGTTTGTTCGTAAGGGAAAAGTACGTCGCGCAAAGTTGTATTATATGCGTAATCGTGTTGGTAAAGCGGCGCGTGTTAAAGAAAAATTAATTACTCGCGAGCAACGTGAGCAAAAAAAATCTGCAAAAAATGTATCAATGAATAACGCAGACACAGTATAGTTTTAAAAGGATTCTATGATGCGCCACATATTATTCAGCGCATTGTTGATTTTCTTGACTACATTGTCGGCATGCTCGTACAAAAAAAAGACGGTACCAGATCGAAAAGATTCGGTACCGTTTCTTTTTTCTCAGTCGGCGGTAGAAGAAATTCGCATGATGTGTGATTGTCAGCCTCCTCAATTAGAGGGCTTTTCAGATGGTGGATCTGAGTTGCCCTATAAACATAAACTGATCGTGAATGTGGATGAGCTGCAAGCGAAATATGCTGATATCCCATTTCATTTTAATATAAATCCGATTGCAGATAAATGTTTGCACGATACAACTACTATTCAGCTATGGTATAAGTCGGAGTTGGATTTTGCGGCTACTGCATTATTTTATAGCCATGAAATGGAACGATTAGGATGGCAACAAATTGTTATGTTTGATAGCGTTGACGAGGTACTATTTATTTTCAGAAAGCCTGAACGCTTATGTGCGCTTTCAGTGCGGTGTTGCCAAGCAGGATATTTGGTAAAACGTAAAAAAATGGTTGAGGTTATTCTGTATATAGAAAAGGAAAGGAGTTAATTTCTCATTTCCTTTTCTAAGATAGGTTCTTATTTTTTATATGCAGTTTTACTGTTTGCGGGCAGTTGATTAATAGCTTGCGCAAGTTTCATATGGTTATGATGTAATTTAGCTAATGTGTGCGTTTTTTTTACCGGCTTGATTGCTTTTGCTGGTTTACATTGCATTGGGCGTTGTTTGCAATAGTTACAATGTCTTCGCTTATTTCGAACATGTTTTTTATAATATAGCGGCATATTATTGAGGTATCCATTTGCGCCAAGTGCATGGCCAAGGCTATCAGCTATAACAACAGATTGTGTCAGTAGCATACCCGTTACAAGTATCATTGATAATGATTTTATTTTTTTTATCATTACTCTTCCCCTTTTATAAATATTTTGTAATTCCCCTATAGAGTAAATTTACAGAATGAAAATAACGCAATTCAATGTTTTGTAAAAATGAGCATTGAAAGTGCTATTAGATATGGTTTTTATAATTGCTGAATTTTAGTGGTTATGGGAGTGTGATCTAATGCTGCTAGGGCATGGGCGAGCTTATTGATCGATCCTGCACCAACAAACAGTACAAGGTCGTCTTTGTTGATGACTTCATCCAGCTTTTTATGTAATTGTACATGTGTTGGTTCGTAGGGAATATAAGAAACGGGAAACGAAGGATTGCATTGTATAATTGCGTCTGCAAGATTTTTTCCTGTTGCGTTGGCAATAGGAGATTCAAAGGCAGAGTATACGTCAGTAATCACGAGATGATGGATTGGGTTTTTCATAAAAAGATCGATAAACTCATACCATAATGTACTGAGACGGGTATAGCGATGTGGTTGAAATACAATCGTAAGATTTTTTTTCGTGCGTTTTTGTGCAACAAGTAGTGTGTTATAGATCTCTTCTGGATGATTTGCGTAATCATCAAATAGCTCTGCTCCTTTATACACTCCGCGATATGAGAACCTTCGTTCTACTCCTTTGAATGACTGTAATGCTGCCGCGATACTGTCAAATGATATGCCGAGATCAGTTGCTACAGCGATTGCAGCAAGAGCATTGAGGATGTTATGCTTACCGGGTATTGCATATTCAATGGTTCCCAGAGGGATTGCGCTATTTTTTTTAAAAACAGTAAAGGTGGACGTTGATGGATTGAGTGTAATATTTTGTGCATAAAAATCCGCGTCTGGTCCAGATCCATAGGTGACTGTTTTTAGGTGGGGAATGGGCAGAAGTGAGCGTATTTGTGCATCATCTATGCATACAATCGCTCTACCGTAAAAGGGAATATTATTTAAAAACTGAAGAAATGTTTGTTTTATATCGTCTAGATCTTTGTATGTTCCTAAATGCTCTGAATTAATGTTAGTTACTACCGCGATAGTTGCATGAAGATGTGTAATAGAGCGGTCGCTTTCATCAGCTTCAGCGACAAGAAAATCTCCTTCGCCAAATCGAGCGTTCGATGAAATACTTTTAAGATGACCTCCGATGATGACGGTAGGATCCATTTCCGCGGCAATAAGGATGTGAGAAATCAGAGACGTAGTTGTTGTTTTTCCATGAGATCCGCCAATTGCGATGCTGTATTTTGTGCGCATTAATTCTGCAAGCATGAGCGCGCGAGGTATTGTAGGAATGCCGCGTTGTTGTGCAGCAATAATTTCAGGATTGCTAGATTGAATTGCAGATGAGTATACCATGACCCCAATAGAGGTATCGTGACAGGACTCTGTATTATTGCCTTGAAAGACTGTGCACCCTAAATTGATGAGATTTTTGACGCTTTGCTGATCAAGATTAAGATCACAGCCCGAAATGATGTATCCCTGATGGCGTAAGATTGTAGCAATGCCACTCATGCCAATGCCGCCGATACCAACAAAGTGGAGATGAATTTTATTTTTATACATAGTTATCCTAATTGTCTAATAATAGTCTGTATAGGGTAGCGCATAAGTGGCATCTTTGATATCGATTTTTTATGAAAATTATATAAAAAATTTAGAGAAGATTTTTGAGCGTATCAAGTTGTTTTTTTAAATAAGCAAGTTGTTCTAAAAGTTGCTGTTCTGTTTGAGTAGGTTTTTGTGGCATTGTGGTACGTGGTGTCATAACGGTAGCAGCAGGTATAGCGAGCTGTTTTTTAGCGCCTGATATAGTAAATTTTTGGCTGTAGAGTAAAGATTTTATTTTTGAAAAAGTGGTAAAATCATCTTCACTGTAGAACCGTTGTCCTCCTATAGATCGTGAGGGGGCTAGATTAAACTCTTTTTCCCAAAACCGAATAACAAATTTCTCTACTTCAAGTTTTTTTGCTAGTTCTCCAATACGAAATTGTCGTTTTTGCATCTTCATGCCAAAGCTCCTTTTTTATTTAGTTTGGTCGATTTAATACAATAGTTATTTTGGTAACAGTGTAGTTATATAGCGTAAGATAGATCCTCTGTAAATAGTATTATTTCGTTCTGGTTAAAAATCTCTTTTTTGAGTATGCTGATAAGCAGTTTTAAGTTGTTGCACGGTTGGTTATTTGGACATTGTTTTTACGGGATATGGTTGTATGAATATTAGAGAGTTATTACTTATTGTTGGCTTGGCATTGATTACCTCAAAAGGGATAGAATATCTTTTTTTCCCGAAAACCGCTGACGGAGTTCAGGAGATAGTAAATTCAGGGGATAGTTTTACAGCACCCAAAGCGCAGCAGGTTGTAAAGCCATTGAATACAGAAGTTGATTTTGTCGATACGGCAGTAACCTCTGAGCCCATTTTGACTGAGGTTGAAACAGCTCATGCTCATTTTGTCTTTTCATCGTATGGGGCATCGCTGCAGAAGTTAACATTTAAACGAAATGGCAGAGGGGTTCGTGATGATATTGAAACTATTACTCCGGTAGCGGATACAGATCGAGAGGAGCGATGCTTTTTGGTTGGTCTTACTGAAAAGACTCCCTATCAATATCAGTTAGTCGCTCGTGAGGATACGGATGAATCGATAGTGTTGCAGTATCAAGCAGAGTTTTATGCGGGGCGCATTCTAAAAACATTTACTGTGTCTAAGGCCACATGTCAGCTAGCAGTGAAAATACAGGTGATACCAACAGTAATGGATCAACCTGTGCAAATACGGTTGTTGTATCCAGCTCCTATTATGAAAGACATTGCAGCTACAGATCAGATTTCTGGCTTAGTGAATGATAAAAAAGATTTTATTACCATGCATAGTAGAGATGCAGTTGCAGAGAAGGGATGGTTTGCGCCGACATTCTTTGGCGCTGAAAATCGTTACTTTGTGCATGCAATGATTGCGGATCACAATAAATTTGTCCAACGCGGATATTATAAATTGTCTGGAAGAAACGATTTGTTTTCGATACTCGAAGGCCCAGAAAAAACAGGAGAACAATCCTGGACGTTACTGTTCTATTTTGGACCGAAAGAGCGCGAAATAATGGCAAGCGTTGATCCACGATTAGAACAAACATTAGGGTTCTCAGGTTGGTTCGGAATTTTGTTATTCCCTATTGCTAAGTGGTTGCTGGTTTTACTGAATATGCTGTTTGCTTATTTTGGTAGTTATGGATGGGCAATTATAGCTATTACCGTTTTAATAAAATTAATATTGTTACCATTTTCATTGCAAGGTGCACGCAGTAGTAAAAAAAATAGTGAAATGCAGCGTAAATTAAGGCATTTGCAGCAAAAATATAAAGATAATCCTGAACGTTTGGCAGAAGAACGCATGGAGTTGATGCGTAAGGAAGGTTTGGGGCTCTCTGGTTGCTTGCCACTATTAATTCAAATTCCTATATTCATTGCGCTGAGCCGTTTGTTATCAAGCGCTATAGAGCTGTATCAAGCACCATTTTTTGTTTGGAAGGATTTAGCGGCTCCTGACCAGTATTATATATTGCCGGGACTGATTATGATTTCTATGTTAATACAAGCAACTACGGTGCCAGACAACCAGCGTATGACGTTGGTCGTTGGAGCGTTAGTATTGGGAGCATTTGGTAGTAATCTTTCAGCGGGGTTATGCTTGTATATTGTAGTGAGTACCATATTGGGTGTAATGCAGTCATTCGTACAAAATCGATTTAAGCTGGCGTAACTATGTTTAATGAATTGCCTGATCCGTTAAAATCTTTGATTAAATCATTACAGCAGGTACCGTATCTTGCGTCTAAAAATATGTATCGCGTTACTACATATTTTTTGGATATGGATCAGGAAAAGATGGAGCAGTTTTGTCGTGTTTTATTGCAAGCGCAGAAAAATGTGGTCCATTGTTCTATTTGTTTTTTTTGGCAAGATAAGGATAAAAACTGCTTTTTTTGTTCTTCAACTAATCGGGATCAATCAATTGTTTGTGTCGTTGAGACATGGCAAGAGTTGATGGCGATCGAAAAGACGGGCGGATATAATGGGGTTTATCATATTTTGGGGGGTGTTATTTGCCCGCTTGAAGGGATAGGCCCTGATAATTTAACAATTAACCAGTTATTAGGTCGTGTTGATTCAGATGTTAAGGAAATAATTTTTGCTTTGAATCAGACTCCAGAAGGAGAAGCGACGGCAGCATATATAGCGAGCAAGTTGCAGGCTTCTTCTGTATTGATCACGTGTCTTGCTCGAGGTATTCCTGTTGGTTCTTCATTGGAGTATATTGATCGTTTGACGGTGTATAAGGCATTGTCGGAGCGGCGGCCATTTTAATTGAAAACAATAGACAGTGTATGAATAGTCTTTCAGGTATTGATAAAAGAAATACATACCGTTAAAGGATTTTATGATGCAAAAACAACAGAAAAAAAATAAAGATCAGTACGATTTCTCGGTGCATAATTTGCGCAGAGTCGATTTAGTTAATGCAGTTAAACAGCAACAGGCGATGCAATCTCAAGATCTTATTATTTTGTTTGCAGGTTTTGAACGAGGAGCTACAGCATTTAGACAAGAAAGCTCATTCTATTATTATACGGGGCTTGTAGAGCCAGGATCAGTTTTGGTTATTAACAGCGATGGTAAAGCCGATTTATATGTTCCTAATTGTATGCAAGAGCGTGAGAAGTGGATGGCGTACGAATATCAGATGATTCAGAAAAATGCAGTGCGATTTGGAGTTGCAACGATTGACACCTTAGGGGATCAATGTTATGGCTATCAATTTCATCCCTTTTTTGCACAAAATGAGTATAGAAATATTATAGGGCTTTTAGAAAAAACAATTGCAGTGGGCGGTTCTATTTTTACGTTAATGCCTGATGCGCCAACTGGGTATGTAGATCAACGATTGCTTTTGGATCGTTTGAAACATTTTATACCATCCGTTTCAGAACGACTAAAGGATATTTCGCCAATTGTGGCTGATCTGCGCAGACGTAAGGATCAGTCTGAAATTGAATTGATATATAAAGCAGTAGAGGTAACAGCACTTGCTCAAGAGGCGGCAGCGCAGACTTTAGGAGATGGTGTTACAGAGGCCGAAGTGCAAGCGAGTCTTGAGTATATGTTTACTGGATCTGGGGCTCGGCCTGCATTTGCAAGTATTGTTGGTGGCGGTAAAAATAGCACAGTATTGCATTATCATGACAATAATGGAGTACTTAAAAATGGGGATCTCGTGGTGGTTGATATTGGTGCAGAGTTGCATTACTATGCTGCAGATATAACCAGAACATATCCGGTTTCAGGAGCGTTTACTAAGCGACAAAAAGAGATTTATATGTTGGTGTTAGAAACGCAGGAATATATTGCATCATGTGCGCGACCTGGTATGTGGCTTTCAAATAAAGATAAACCAGATGAGTCATTAAATCATTTAGCGAAAAAATATTTGAAAGATCATGGTGGATATGATCGGTATTTTCCGCATGGTATTGGACATTTTTTAGGTCTAGATGTGCATGATGTTGGTGATTATATGGAGCCATTACGAGAAGGTGATGTCATCACCATTGAACCAGGCATTTATATTCCGGAAGAGAAGATTGGTATACGTATAGAAGATAATTATTGGATTGTAAAAGATGGCGTTGTTTGTTTGAGCGAATTTATACCTAAACAGATAGAAGACATTGAAGCATTGGTGCAGGATACATTTGCAGAATCAGACGATGAAGAAGATATAGATGACTCGTCTGAGTATGATGGATAAATAGATAATTTGGTATGAAATGAAAAAGGCGCTTACAAAGCGCCTTTTTTTATTAACTGTTTGTTTCGTATTGAGAGGCTGTTTTAATATTCCCTATGCTCTTTTTATATTGTTTGATTTCCTTTAAAAGGAATTGTACAATGTTGTCGCTTTCAAGGATAGTTAAGATGCTTCCTGCTAAGAGTAGTAATGAAGTGATAGTTAGCATAACACCAGTTTTTCGTGGGTGCTTATTGGTAACTGTGGCACTATTGCCACCAATCAACCGTTCAATTCCTATTTTGAGTAAAAAGCTGGCGCAGATCGCTACAGCTACTGCAATACTTGCAAGCAGGCTTGATTTATCAATGGTTAAGGCTAGTTTCATAATATCTCCTTAAATAATAAAGTATTACTTCATATTTAAGGATACTTTTAGATGGAAAGTAAGTCAAAAGGGGCATCAAAAGCCCCTTTTGAGCTCGGGTTATTTAGAGGTAGGAGTGTTTGCCTTATTAAGGAAGGTAAGCATGATAACGCAACCGATTAAATTAGTGCTTATGGCGGCAAATATGGCAATTGTATTACCCCATGATATTAAAGCTCCTGCTACTATAAATGCTACTGCAGTGCTAATAATTGCAGGGAGTGCGTACGGGAATTGTGTACGTGCGTGATCTAACGGATATGACCCGGAACTGGTTGCAGCCATGATTGTAGTATCAGAAATTGGTGATATTTGGTTCCCACATATTGCACCAGAAAAAATTGCTCCCAGAATTGGCAGGAGCAGAGGCATCTCAGCAATGGTACAAGGGAGTGTTGCGGTAGTAAATGATAACAGCATTTGTGTTTCAATGGGGATGAGAATGGCAATTGTGCCCCAAGCTGAGCCCGTTATGAGTGCGATGATTGTTGCTGCAAAGAAGAACATGCAAGGAAGGAGTGAAAATGGCACAGCGGAAAGTACGGTTTGCGCTAAATAAGTACCAGTTTTCAGGTCATCCTTGAGAAACACCCCCAAAGTAGATGCAAGTATAATCATAATGATTGAAGGAATCATTGCTTGAATTCCTGCATATATGACCGAAAATGATTGTTTAAACTGTATCGTTCGATGAAGGAGTGTTAATGCAAAAGCACTAATAATAGTTATGATGCCAGATAAAAATAGTATAAATTCAGTTTGGTTATTGTTTTTTATTGCGCCTAAGAACGTTTGTTCTCCGCCAAAAAAATGATAGCCACCAAAATAGAGAATGCCTACAATCACAGACATGATGAGGGTGAAAATTGGTAGTATGAGATCGATAGCAGATCCATGCGCGTTGCTCGACATAATGGGTTCGTGAGGAGCCTGTTTTCCGCCCAAAAGATTGCCTGTTGTATGGGCGATCTGCTCATGCGTTTGCATCGGGCCATATGAGATGTGGCGAGAAACAATAAATAGAGCGGAGCCAATAATCATAAACGAATAAAAGACAAAAGGGATAGCTTGTAGATATACAAGAAACGGTTCGCCGATAATTTTTGCAGAATCAAGCTTGGAAGAAATGCCCGCTTGATCTAGTTGTAGGGTAATCATAGCGGTCCAGCTGGAAATAGGGGCAAGAATCACAATGGGACTTGCAAGTGAATGCACCAAAAATGCTAATTTTGCACGGGGGATTGCAAAGCGGTCGGTCATGGGACGCATAACATATCCCACGGTGAGATTGCTTAAATAATCGTCAATAAATAACAGGGATGAAAGCGCCATCGATGATAGTTCGACATTTTTTTTGCTTTTTAGGCGATGAATAATGTTACGGGCAAAAGCGATTGCGCTACCACTTTGATTGAGGAGTGCGATGAGTATGCTGATGCAAATAAGAAATGCATATAAATAAAGTTTATTAATGTCAGTGATTTGCTCAAAAAAACGTTCATATAATTTTATAGCAGCTGCATTGATCCCTCCCTCACTGACTATAAGTGCTGCAGAGACACTACCAATGAAGAGTGAAAAATTAAGATGGTTGGTGATAAGCATACAGAGAAGCATAATGAGAGCGGGTAATAATGAAAGCCATGAAATTACCATGATCATCCTTAAGATAATAAGTATTTAAATAGTATCTAACTTACATAAAATTATAAATAATGGTTAGTGGTCCATGATATCATAAATTTTTAGAAATTTAAGCCAGGAATTGCTGTTTCCAAATTTTGTTTTTGGATATGAAGGGTGCATTCCTGATTCGGGGAAGTAGATTGATATTCCTTTAGCTTTTTCAAACATTGTTCCTGTGGCGTTGGCAATAACGCTATCTTCAATCAGTTGGCAACCGGATTGTAATACATTTTTGAGTTCCTCTTTGATAGCAGCCTCATCAGGGGTTGCAAGAGAAAACTGTTCGATTCGCTGCAGCAGGTTTTGATATAAATGGTGTAAGTCCAGGTAGGCTGGTTCGTCAAAATATGTACAGTTTTTTTTATGACGACTTGTTGTTATCGCGCTATTAACACTATTATTTTTTTGATAGGCGAGTGCAATAATAAGTAGGCCTGCGGCTTCATGTAGGTTGTTTTCTATAGCTTCAATAGTATTTAAGTTTAGAGCTGATAAAGTATAGCGACGGCGTGCATAATTATTGAGTTTTTCATAAACGGACACAATATGTTTTGCGAGGTCTTCTCCATTCATATTTTGATTGTGCAATGGTTGGAAGGACAAAGTCCAGTGCCATCCTGGAACCCATTCTACTTCTTGTGAGGCTACCATGACATCCGCATATTCTTTCGTAATGTTTGCGATTTCTAGTGCGCCCATAAGGCAAGCATCGAATCCTATTAATTTAAATTTTTCTCCGTATAAAATTTTGTCTTTTATTTCTGAAAGAGCGAATTCTAACTTTTGGTTGTTGAGGTAGTTTTTTGTAGAATCGCTCCAGCAAATTCCTCTTGTGTGTGGTTTCTTTGTTTTTGGCTTGGGTGTTGTGGTGGTGATTCTTCCTATTATAGGGTCAACGGGACCGCTGCCATGATTCCATATGATGAGAATATAGTTTTCAGCAGGATAGGATTCAACCGCCCATTGGCAGCATGATATTAATGTTTCTGGTGCTCCGCTGTCCATTGCTTGCGTCGACTTGTCAAATTGATTGATATGTCTTACTTGTTGATTGGTATCAAAGTAGTAACGAAATGTTTGCCTCTTATTGTTTTCAATATGGAGGTCAAGATGCATGACAAAGTTAACAGCCTGATTTGATCCAAGAGCGGCAAGGGATTGTACTTTTTGTTCAGCATACCGATAGAGATTGTTGTCTGCAGCAACATAAAAAATGACCGTATATTTTTTGTATTCAGCTGCTGAATATGCATGAGATGTTAAGGTAATATACAGTAGGAAAGAGAGACTCTTACATAGTCGATTTTTTGTAAGAATCATGGTTGTGAGGGTTTGTTTCATTGGGGCCTCTTTTTTTATGAATGAATTATTCATAAGAATCTGGTAAGCGGCTTTTGCTTGTCAAGAAACTTAGGTATACTCCTTTAATGAGTGCGGTTGTCCTAAGCGTGGCAGCATAGAGTATTAAAAAGAGAGTAAATATAGGGTGAGTCGATAAGGTTAGTTTGACCTATGGGTATTTTTCATTTAAATTGAAATGAATTCCGTTTCGTTCGCAGTGTGGGGTTTAAAAGAGCATATATAACGTATTTGTCTAAGCAAGGATTGTTCACAATGGATATGAACAGGGCATTTTTCTTAAAAAAAGAAGATCGCAACCCTCAATGGCATGTAATTGATGCCAAAGATGAAATTTTAGGTCGTTTAGCAACAAAAATAGCTGACATTCTCAGAGGGAAAAATAGACCTGAGTTTACACCTCATGATGACGCAGGCGACTACGTTGTGGTGATTAACGCAGAGAAGATTAAGCTGACTGGTGATAAATGGGATGGTAAAATTTACGATCGTCATACTGGTTGGATTGGTGGATACAAGGTTCAAACTGCACGTGAATTGCATGCCAAGCGTCCAACGGATCTTATTGAAAAGGCCGTTCGAGGAATGTTACCTAAAAATAAGCTAAACCGTAAGATTATTAAAAAATTAAAGATATATGCAGGTACAGTGCATCCGCATATAGCTCAAGTTGCTTAATTTCTGTCTTTGAATGATTATGTAATAAAAAGGGTCGATAAGAATCGACCCTTTTTGTTTGGCATTTATTGCTTTTTTTTATTCCCATCCAAGGAATGCCCACAAAGTTTTCAGGTATGGGTTGGCGATGCATAGTATTTCTCTGTAGCTGATATACAGGATGAATACAAGAAACGTTAACCAGCAAAAGATATGAATGTATTCGCGAATTTTTTCTGGAATTGGACGTCTTATTATTGCTTCAATGGTATAAAAGAGTAATTGGCCACCATCTAAAATTGGTATAGGAATCAGGTTAAAGACCGCTAAGCTGAGGCTGATTATACCCAATAGAAGGAAAAAGTTTTTTATTCCTTCCTGTGCCGTTTGAGTGGTTGTTGCGATGAGTTGCACAGGCCCGCTTATAGTAGTGGTGCATGTGTTAGTGATTGAGTAGTGGAATGCTCTGATTGTGTTAGCAATATATTCGTGTGTAAGGGCTATACCTTTCTGTATTGCTTCTAGTATTGGATATCCAGGCATATCGGCGATAGCGAAAATAATACCGGATGACGCTTTAATGGTGCCAAAAAAATCACGTTGAGTAAGGGCCACCTGGATTTCTTGTTGTGCTCCTGCACGTTCTATTAAAAATGATATAGTTTCGTTAGGGCGCGAAGAGATTTGTGTGTCCAGTTCAGTGCCAGAAAGGTCAGCAGTTGATATTTCATTGATTTTTAAAATAGTATCTCCTGGTTGAATGCCAGCTGTTTCTGCAGGAGATGCAGGAATGACTTTCGCTACAGTAGGAATCGCGTTTTTAGGGTATAAGAAGAGCGATTTGGGCATGCCAGCTATGTAGAGCAGAGAGAAAATGAAATAAGATAAAATGATATTAAAAAAGATGCCGCCCATCATTACTAAGAACTTCTGTATCCATGGTTTCGTGGCAAAAGAGTGAGTATCTGTGCTGTAGGCTTCTTTTTGTTCTCCTTGTCCTACTTCTGCAGATCCAGCAATTTCTACATATCCGCCGAGTGGGATTGCTGATATTGCGAATTCGGTGTCCCCTATTTGTTTAGTGAACAGTCGTGGACCAAAGCCAATTGAAAAGGATGGTGTTCTGATTTTGAATAATTTACAAAATAGAAAATGGCCAAGCTCGTGAAATGCTACTACGGCACCCATGCCTATGATGCCTAAGAGTAATGGTAGAATTTTATAGGGGAACATAAGAACGATGCCGATCGCTATTATTCCACCAATTAATGGTAAAAAATGTTTGTTAAACAGCATAAAAGCTCCTTAGATGATATAATATTATATATAACGACACCGATGATAACAGCAATGGAAGTATAAGTCCATGAGGCTATCATGATACATAATGAGTTCAGCTAAAAGAATATATCGGTCAAATAAGGCGTATACCTGCATCATAGCGTCTGATTTCTCTTGAAAATTTTTTCAAAAAGGTTAGAATGCTAATAACTCTCTTTTAATATACGCGTGGGTTACGCGGTTTTTTATGAAGTGAAAATTGCGATTTTTAATAAGTTTTTTAGCTATTTACTATAAATATAAATATAGGAACGTGTTGTTATGCCTACAATAAGCCAGCTTTGTCGCTTTGGAAGAAGAAGCGCTAAGGTTAAATCGAAGAGTCCGGCTCTTAAGGGAGCTCCGCAAGCGCGCGGTGTTTGTACTCGTGTGTTTACCTGTGCACCTAAAAAACCTAACTCAGCTCTTCGTAAAGTAGCTCGTGTTAAGCTTTCTACGGGTATAGAGGTTTCTGCGTATATTCCAGGAGAAGGCCATAACTTGCAAGAGCACTCTGTAGTGTTAGTGCGAGGCGGACGAGTAAAAGATTTACCTGGTGTAAAATATCATATAGTGCGTGGTGCGCTTGACTCTGCGGGTGTTGAAGGGCGTAAACAGTCTCGTTCTCATTATGGTGCAAAGCGTCCTAAGTAAAAGGTTGAATTATGTCTAGACGTAAAAAAGAAATAGCTAGAAAAGAGGTAACACCAGATCCGATTTATGGTTCTGAAATGTTACAGCGGCTTGTTAATATTGTTATGGTTTGTGGCAAAAAAAATGCTGCTCGTAAAATTGTTTATGATGCGATGGATATTTTGGTTAAAAAATCCAGTGGCAGCAAAGAAAAAGCGCTTGAGCTGTTTAATAAGTCATTTCAGCAAATAGTGCCTATCATCGAAGTTCGCTCTCGTCGTGTTGGTGGTAGTGTGTACCAAATTCCAAGAGAAGTTTCTTTTGGGCGTGGACGTGCTTTAGCATTTCGATGGTTAATCGATGCGGCAAAGTCTCGCTCGAATAAAACTATGGGAGAGCGTTTGGCGTTTGAGATTCTTGATTCTGTAGAGGGTCGTGGTGTTGCGGTCAAGAAAAAAGCGGATGTACATAGAATGGCAGAAGCTAATAGAGCATTCTCTCACTATTCTTGGTAATGTAAAGGTAGATAATCAATGAGTAATCAGCTAGATCGGTATAGAAATATTGGGATTGCAGCGCATATTGATGCTGGAAAAACAACGGTAACGGAGCGTATTCTGTTTTATACAGGGATATCGCATCGTATCGGTGAAGTGCATCAAGGCGAAGCGATCATGGATTGGATGGAGCAGGAGCGTGAGCGTGGTATTACCATTACGTCTGCTGCGACAAAATGTACATGGAAAGATTGTCAAATTAATATTATTGATACACCGGGTCACGTTGATTTTACAATTGAAGTAGGTCGGTCGCTGCGTGTCTTAGATGGGGCGATCGCGGTTTTTAGTGCGGTTGATGGGGTTCAGCCTCAGTCTGAGACCGTGTGGAAGCAGGCGGATCGATATGGTGTGCCTCGAGTGATTTTTGCCAATAAGATGGATCGAGTTGGTGGCGATTATTTCATGGTTATTGATGATGTAAATGAAAAATTAGGTGCGAATGCGGTAGCAATGCAGTTGCCGGTTGGCGAAGCTGAAGACTTTTCAAACATTATTGATTTGCTTACGATGAAGATGGCGCAGTTTGAAGGGGAGATGGGCGAAACGGTTAAGTGGCTTGAGATTCCTGCAGAGTACTTACAGCGAGCTAAAGAGCTGCGCGTGAAGATTGTAGAAGCTGCATGTGAGTTCGATGATGTTTTAGCGGAAAAGTTTTTGGAAGAAAAAGAAATTTCTGTTCCGGAAATTAAAACTGCTCTTAGAAAAGGTGTTTTGGCGCAAAAGGTTACACCAGCATTTTGTGGTACTGCTTTTAAAAATAAAGGCGTTCAGTTAGTTCTGGATGCGGTTGTTGATTATTTGCCATCTCCAATGGATGTCCCACCGGTAGAAGGGATTATGCCTAACGGTGAAAAAGCATTAAGAAAAGCGGATGAGAATGAACCGTTTGCTGCGTTGGTATTTAAGATTGTAACAGATCCATTTGTGGGTGTATTGAACTATATCCGTGTTTATTCAGGGCAGTTGAAGGCGGGCTCTTATGTGTATAATGCGCGTACTGAATCTAAGGAGCGTGTGAGTCGCTTGCTTAAAATGCACGCAAATAAACGTGAAGAGATTGAAGTTGTTAAAGCGGGGGATATTGCGGCTATTGTTGGAGTTAAAGATGCGATCACTGGAGACACTTTGTGTGATGCGTCGGCTCCTATTTTGCTTGAGTCAATAGATATTCCAGCTCCAGTTATTTCTTCTTCTGTTGAGCCGAAAAGTAAGGCGGATTATGAAAAAATGACTATTGCATTGAAAAAAATGATGCAAGAGGATCCGTCATTCCAATTCACCTATGATGAAGAGACTGCTCAGACGGTTATTCGTGGAATGGGCGAATTGCATCTTGAAATTGTAGTAGATCGTTTGCGCAGAGAACATAAAGTTGATTTGACGCAAGGTAAGTTGCAAGTTGCATATAAGGAAACCATTCAGAAGCTTGCAGATGTTGAAGGTAAATACATTAAGCAATCTGGTGGACGTGGTCAATACGGTCATGTTTGGATTAAAGTAGAGCCATTAGAGCGTGGTAAAGGGTTTTTGTTTGAGAATAAAGTCATCGGTGGTGCAATTCCTCGGGAGTTTATTAACCCAGTTCAAAAGGGTATAGAAGAGGCCCTTACTGGTGGTATAATTGGTGGTTATCCAGTAGTGGATGTGAAAGTTACTTTGTATGATGGTTCCTATCATGATGTCGATTCTTCTGAGTTAGCGTTTAAAGTTGCTGGTTCTATGGCGTTTAAAACAGGGATGGCTCAAGCTTCTCCGGTATTGTTGGAACCTATTATGAAAGTAGAGGTTGATACTCCTGAAGAATACATGGGTGATGTCATGGGTGACCTTAACTCTCGTCGGGGTCGAATTCTTGGGATGGAAACTAAGGGGACAAAGCAGATCATTAATGCGGAAGTTCCTTTAGGAGAGATGTTTGGGTACGCGACTGATGTGCGATCCATGACAAAAGGACGAGCGAGCTATTCTATGGAATTTGAATGTTACCGTGAAGTTCCGAAGAATGTTCAGGATATGATAGCTGATAAGAAAAAATAAGATTTTATGTTGTTTTAGGAGTTATTGCGATGGCAAGAGATGTATTTGAGCGTACGAAACCGCACGTAAACGTTGGAACAATTGGTCACGTTGATCATGGAAAAACTACGTTAACTGCGGCAATTACGAAATATTTGTCTGAAAAAAGTGGCGGAACGAAGTTTAAAGCGTTTTCTGAAATTGATAATGCGCCAGAAGAAAAAGCACGTGGTATTACCATTCAGGCTTCTCACGTTGAGTATGAGTCTGCTAATCGTCACTATGCACACGTAGATTGTCCTGGTCACGCTGACTATGTAAAAAATATGATCACTGGTGCAGCGCAAATGGATGGTGCAATTTTGGTTGTATCGGCTGCGGATGGTGCGATGCCTCAAACTCGTGAGCATATTGTTTTGGCGAAAAACGTAAACGTACCAGCGCTTGTTGTATTCTTGAACAAAGTTGACATGGTTGATGACCCAGAGATGGTTGATATGGTTGAAGAAGAAATCCGTGAGCTTTTGAGCAAATATGATTTCCCAGGCGACACTATTCCAGTTATTCGTGGATCAGCACTTAAGGCTCTTAATGGTGATACAGGACCATTGGGATACGGCGCTATGGAGAAATTAGTTGCAGCGTTGGATTCTGATATTCCTTTGCCGAAACGTGATATCGATAAGCCATTCTTGATGCCGGTTGAAGGTGTATTTACTATTTCTGGTCGTGGTACTGTTGCGACAGGTCGTATTGAAACAGGACAAGTAAAAGTTGGTGAAGAAGTAGAGCTTGTTGGATTCGGTTCTGATTTGAAAACTACCGTTACTGGTGTTGAAATGTTTAAGAAGATCTTAAACGAAGGTCAGGCTGGTGATAACGTTGGTCTATTATTGCGTGGTATTAAAAAAGAAGATGTTGAACGAGGTATGGTAATTGCTAAATCTGGTTCAATTAAGCCACATAAAAAATTCAAATGTAAAGTGTATATCTTGAGCAAGGATGAAGGCGGACGTCATAGCCCATTCTTTACTGGATATAGACCACAGTTTTATTTCCGAACAACGGATGTAACAGGTGTGGTGACTTTGGAAGCAGGCCGTGAAATGGTTATGCCTGGAGACAACGTTCAATTAATAGTTGATTTGATTGCTCCGGTTGCTATGAACCAAGATTTACGTTTTGCGATTCGTGAAGGTGGCCGAACGGTTGGTTCAGGTGTTGTGACTGAAATTGTTGAATAATTAGGTGTTAGATGAAAAAGCAAAAAATACGCTTAACATTAAAATCATATGACCATCAATTGTTGGACAAAGCAGTAAAGTTAATAGTTTCTGCGGTAAAAAGAACAGGATCGAATTTGGTAGGTCCTGTTCCTCTACCCAACAAGCGGCATTGTTTTACGGTTTTACGATCTCCTCATGTGAATAAGCGATCACGAGAACAGTTTGAATTGACTACGCATAGACGCATCCTTGATATCGTTTCTCCTTCAGATCAAACGATGGAAGCGCTTATGAAGTTAAATATTTCATCCGGTGTGGATGTTGAAATTAAATAGAAGGTCATTCGATATGATTACAGGTCTTTGGGGTAGAAAAATTGGAATGACCCAAGTTTTTGTTGAGAACGCTGTGGTTCCCGTTACGGTAATTGGTACTGGTAATTGGTTTATAACACAGGTTAAGACTCAAGCGAATGATGGGTATGATGCTGTGCAGGTAGGACAAGTTAAAGATAAATTTGTCGGCACAGCTTTCTCAAAAGAATGGTTAAAGAAGCCAAAGCATTACTTTACAGTATTGCGTGAAGTGAGATTAGATATTGCTGCAGAATCTAAAGTGGGCGAAGCTATAGAGGCTCACCGCGAGTTAAATTCTGGGGATTTGGTTGATGTTTTTGGGATTACCAAAGGATGTGGATATGCCGGTGTTGTGCGTAGACATAGATTTGGAGGTCCTCCAGCCAGTCACGGTAGTACTATGGGGAAAAAAACCGGTTCACTGAGTTTTTTCAGATCGCAGGGTAAGGTTATTAAAGGTAAAAGAATGACTGGTCACATGGGGGTTGATAAGCGTGTGATGGCAAATCTTAAAGTTGTACGCATTGAACCAGAGGCACAGATTATGTTGGTTAAGGGTTGTGTTCCTGGTAAAGCGGGATCTTTAGTATTTGTTCGCAAAGCGTAGGTATTATTATGAGCAATCAAAATAAAGCAGAAATGCTAAATAGCAAATCGTCCCAAATAATGAGCATTGTTTCTTTGAAAAACTTGGAAATTGACGAACTTAATTTGAGTGGATCTAAAGTAGGTTTTTCTCTTGCAATTCGTTCATTATTACAAAATTGGCGTCAAGGAACAGTTGCGTGTAAGGGACGGGCTGAGGTAAATCGTACTAACCGTAAGCCATGGAAACAAAAGGGAACTGGACGTGCGCGTGCAGGATCAGCCCGGTCTCCATTGTGGCGCGGTGGAGGTGTTATTTTTGGGCCGCAAGAACGAGTTAAAACTCTTCGCATAACAAAGCAAACAAAGAAGCGAGTGTTTGGAGCTTTATTGTCTGATTTTGCTAACAAAGAAAAAATCGTATGTTTGGATTGGACGTTAGAGGGTGATGTGCCTAAAACAAAGTTGGCATACTCATTATTGAAGTCAGTTAATTTCGAAAACAGTAATGTTACGTTGTTTTTATCAATAACAGATTTTGCAACTCGTGCTTCTTTTATTAATATACCGCGAGTGAGAATACTGTTTTTTGATCAACCGAACGCATTCCAATTAGTAAATACTCATTATTGGGTGTTTCTAAAAAAAGATAGTGATCAATTTAAAGAAATGGTGTCACAATGGGTTTAAAAAGTATTTATCATGTTATACAAGGTCCTGTGATCTCTGATAAAGCATATCGGCTTAATCGCACCTTGAATCAGCTGGTATTGCGAGTTCATCCAGAGGCAAATAAGCCTATGATTAAAGAAGCATTGAAAAAGCTTTTTAATGTTGAAGCTGAAGCTGTTAGGATTGTGACTCGTAAAGGTAAAAAGCGTAGAGCAGGAAAAAAAGAAGTATGGGGTCCAGACGAGAAAAAAGCTTTGGTCACTTTGAAAGAGGGACAATCTCTTAATTTGTTTGATCAGGCGGGCGGCAGATCTTCTGTTGCTGATGAGCAAAAAGAAATTAAAGAAGATTCAATCTAAAAGGTATGCAATGGCAATTCGTAATCGAAGACCGCGTAATTCATCATTAAGATTTCAGACGTATTTAGATACTAGTGATATTACAAAGAAATCTCCTGAAAAATCTCTGGTTAGTTCCTTAAAAAGTAAAGCGGGTAGAAACGCTTATGGTAGAATTACAGTTCGACATAGAGGCGGGGGAGCTGCACGTAAGTATCGCGAGATAGATTTTAAGCGTATGGAACGTGATGTAACCGGTACTATTGCAGCCATTGAGTATGATCCTAATCGTAATGTTCGTATCGGGTTAGTGTTTTATGAAAATGGTGCAAAGAAATATATTTTAATGCCAGAGGGATTATCCGTGGGCAGTAAAATCTTTGCAAGTGAAAAAGCGGAAGCAAAAAATGGTAATGCAATGCCATTAAGTAAGATTCCGTTAGGTTTTACTGTACATAACGTTGAAATTACTCCAGGCTCTGGGGGGAAGTTTGCGCGAAGCGCAGGAACTTCAATTCAGTTTGTGGCAAAAACTGAAGAACATGCGACATTGAGAATGCCATCAGGGGAAATGCGTATGGTTCCTATTGAGTGCTGGGCAACAATAGGTGTTTTGGGTAATGCAGATTTTAAGAACATTTCTTGGGGTAAAGCTGGTCGTACGCGACATCGTGGTTTCAGACCATCTGTTCGTGGTATGGCTATGAACCCTGTCGATCACCCGCATGGTGGTGGTGAAGGACGTTCTAAATCTGGATCGCATCCAAGTACTCCATGGGGTAAAGGTTGTAAGGGAACAAGAACAAGAGTGCGTCAGAACCCATTGATTCTCAGAAGACGCAAGGGTCGTAAAAATAAATAAATAAGTAAAATATAAAAAATAAAACAATTTTTTTAAAATAGGTGTGCTATATATGGCTAGATCGGCAAAAAAAGGACCGTATGTTCAGGATTCGCTGCTTGAAAAAGTTGCTAGAGCGAAAAAAGAGGGCAAGCGTGATGTTATAAAAACGTGGTCTCGTAGGAGCATGATAGTTCCTGATTTTGTGGGATTCACCATAGCGGTACATAATGGAAAAAAATTTGTTTCAGTTTTTATAACTGAAAATATGGTTGGACATTATTTAGGTGAGTTTTCTCCTACGCGTACATTTAAGATGCATAGTGGGCAACGTAAAGCTGGTGCCGCGAAATAATGAGTTGCACTCAATAAAAATGAATGTAAATTATATAGTATAAATAAAAAAGTTTGAAAAATTATTCAAAGGTTGATGCAATGAAATTTGTTGCACGAGCTCGGTTTATACGGTTTTCACCGAATAAGATGAGACCATTAGTAAATACACTTAGAGGTAAGAGTGCCAAATATGCAGTTGATTTGCTGACCACTCACGCCGTTCTCAAATCAGTGCCTATTAGAAAAATGATTAAGTCTGCAGTTGATAATGCAAAGAGCCTCCATAACATTTCAGATGATGCGCTTTTTGTAAAAACTATTCAAGTTGATCGTGGCCCAATTATTAATTACTTCAAGCCGGGAGCTATGGGAAGATCAAATCCTTATAGAAAGCGTTTATGTCATATGAGTGTAACTCTAGAGTCAAGGGAAGTTTAGTATGGGACAAAAGGTACATCCAATAGGGTTTCGTGTTGGTATTTATCGCGACTGGTTTGCGCGTTGGTTTGCTCGGGATTCATATGGCAAACAAGTGTTAGAAGATTTAAAGATTAGAAAGTATTTAGACAGTGCTTTAGAAAAAGCAGAAATCTCTTCTGTAGAGATTGAGAAATCTGGTGATGATATACGAATTATAGTGCATTCTGGTAAGCCAGGGGTCATTATAGGTAAAAAAGGTCAAGAGATCGAACAGCTTCGTTCTCAAATTGGGGCATTGCTTGAAGGCAAACGAACTATTGAGATTTCAGTTCAGGAAGTAAAAAAACCGGAATTGGATGCTGAGTTAGTTGCTAAAGGTATCGCAAGTCAGTTAGAGCGTAGAGCGAGTTTTAAAAAAGTTATGAAGCGAGCGAAAGATTCTGCGATGAAGAGTGGAGCAAAAGGTGTAAAAATCTGTTGTTCTGGTAGACTTAATGGTGCGGAAATTGCTCGTACAGAGTGGGTTCGTGTTGGATCGGTGCCTCTTCATACGTTACGCGCTGATATTGATTACGGATTTGCTGAAGCGAAAACAACGTATGGAATTATTGGAGTTAAGGTTTGGATCTGCAAGGGCGAATACCAACTCGTTTGATAGTAAGGTGAAAGAATAAATTATGTTGATGCCTAAAAAAGTTAAATATCGAAAAGTGCACCGTGGTACAATGAAGGGGGCTTCTAAGGGCGCTTGTGAAGTTGCTTTTGGAGAATTTGGATTACGTGCTGTGGAGCCTTGTTGGCTTACCGCACAGCAAATAGAAGCGATGCGCGTTACGATATCAAGAAGTCTTAAAAAAGTAGGTAGATTGTATCTCAGAGTGTTTCCAAGCAAGCCTGTTACCAAAAAGCCTGCAGAAACTCGTATGGGTAAAGGAAAAGGAAATCCTGAGTTGTGGGTTGCTGTGGTTAAACGAGGCCGTGTTATCTGTGAAGTTGCTGGTCTGAATGAAGAAACTGCGCGAGAAGTTTTGCGAAGTGCTGCATATAAACTTCCTCGTAAAACTCAATTTGTTAAACGAAATGGTGGGGATGCTGCCGTAACAGTTACTGAGGAAAATGCATAATGAAAGTTGATGCAGTTAAAGGCGAACTTAAAAGCGCTGAAATAAAAAAGACAGAAGAGCTCTTGGAGCAGTGGAGAAAAGAGTTGTTTGGGTTGCGTATGAATTCTTTGACGTCACACGTTAAAGATTATTCACTGTTTAAAAAGTTACGACAAAATATTGCGCGCGCTCTAACATTTCTACAGCAAAAAAAATCTGCTAAGGAAGTTTTATGACACAGACTAAAGAAACAAAACGTAAAGTTTTTATCGGAAAGGTAATTTCCGATAAAATGGATAAAACGGTTACCGTACTGACTGAACGAACATTTATGCATCCGGTTTTTCATAAAGTAGTTCGCGTTAGTAAAAAGTATAAAGTGCATGATGAAACGGAAGTAGCAAAAATGGGGGACATGGTTGCATTTTATGAGGGGCGGCCTGTTTCTAAAACGAAGTATATGTATCTTTCGCATGTTCTTGATGCAGCTACAATTCAGGCGAAATAAAACGAACAAGGTATAATGCTATGTTACAAAAAGAATCACGTTTAGAGGTCGCAGACAATTCTGGAGCAAAAGAATTGGCATGTATTCATATTGTTGGCGGAACACGCAAGCGATATGCATACTTAGGAGACACGATTGTTTGCTCAGTAAAAAAAGCTATGCCAGGTGGTATGGTAAAAAAGGGTGATGTTGTCACAGCGGTTATAGTGAGAGTTCGAAAAGAATTTCGCCGTGCAGATGGTAGCTATATTCGTTTTGGGGATAATGCGGCAGTGATTATTAAGGAAAAAGAGCCAATTGCTTCACGTATTTTTGGGCCTATTGCTCGAGAGCTACGGACGCGAGGATACATGAAAATAGTTTCTTTGGCTCCAGAGGTTTTGTAAAGGATTTTTATGGTAGCTCGTATTAAAAAAAATGACCTGGTGTTTGTACTATCTGGTAAAGATAAAGGCAAGCAAGGCGAGGTTATTGAAATTTTTCCTAAAGAAGATAAAGTTATAGTTAAAAATGTCGCTCTAGTGACTCGACATTATAAGGCGCGTAAGCAAGGCGAAGCGTCAGGAATAAAGAAAGAAGAGTCAAAGGTGGCGATGTCTCGCGTTATGCCGGTTTGTTCAGGGTGTAAGGCGCCATGTCGTGTTATTGTTCAAGTGTTGGACAATGCAAAAACAACACGCGCATGTCATCGATGTCAAAAAGCGTTTTGATAATTTGTGCATATTAAGGGTAAAAAACAGTGTCAAGGATAAAAAGTCGTTTAGAAGATATGTACAATGCTGAGATTCGTCCGCAATTGTTGAAGGACCTTGGTCTTGGTAATGTTATGCAGGTCCCAAAGGTTGCAAAAGTTGTAATCAATGTGGGTGCTAGTACTGCGCTTACTAATAGTAAGATTATAGGGTCGATCTCTGATATTATGGGGAAGGTAACTGGACAGTTGCCGGCTCGTAGATTAGCAAAGAAATCGATAGCGGGGTTCAAGCTGCGTGAAGGAATGCCAATAGGTGTTATGGTAACGTTGCGTGGGAAAAAAATGTATGATTTCTTGGATCGATTGATTACTTTAGCCTTTCCAAAAGTGCGTGACTTTCAGGGTGTATCCGATAAGTTTGATGGTCGTGGTAACTATAATGTTGGCATAAAAGAGTGGATCATTTTTCCAGAAGTTGATTATGAAGAAGGCAGCAAGTTGGGCGGGTTAAATATTACGATCCATACAACCGCAACTAATGATGAGCACGGGCGAGCTTTGCTGAAAAAATTTGGTATGCCGTTTGTAAAAAATAAATAACGATTAGCGGTAATAGAGGTATTATTATGGCCAGAAAGGCATTAATAGAGAAGTCAAAAAGGGTTCCAAAATTTGAAGTAAGGGCTCGTAATCGTTGTCAGCTTTGTGGAAGACCACGAGGTTATATGAGAATGTTTATGATGTGTCGTTTGTGTTTTAGAAAAAATGCCTTGAAGGGATTGCTTCCTGGTGTTCAAAAGACAAGTTGGTAAAATAATTTGTTAAAAGGGCTTTCATGTCAATAGATGTTATTGGAAATTTTTTGACTATTATTAGAAATGGAATTATGGCATCAAAATCTTTTGTTGTTATTCCTTCTTCTAAGATGAAATTTGAAATTGGGCTAGTGCTCAAAAAAGAGGGGTTCATTAGGGACTGTCAGGTTCTTGAAGAGCAAGGTAAGCAAGTAATAAAAATTGTTTTGAAATATGCTGGTGGTGAATCGGTGATTCATGAAATCACTCGAGTGAGTTCTCCGGCGCGTCGTTTTTATGCAGGAACGCATGAGATCAAGCCAGTTATTGGTAACTTGGGTGTTGCTATTTTGACAACGAATCGCGGCATTCTTACTCACAAGCAGGCAAGAGAATTTGGTGTTGGCGGCGAAGTGATTTGTACTGTTTGGTAGGAAGGTATTAGTATGTCAAAGATAGGCCGAAAGGCGATAGCATTAGGTAATGTTGCAGTTGTTCTAAAAGGATCTGAGGTACAGTATAAGGGTAGCAAGGGTTCTGGAGCATATGCGGTCCCATCTGAGTTGCTTGTACAAGTAGAAGATGGACAATTGTTTTTGAAACTAGATGAATCGAAAAAACTACCTCGTGATGTTAATAGAATATGGGGGTTGCATCGAGCGTTACTTGCGAACAAGATTAAAGGCGCAGATGTAGGTTTTGAAAAAAAATTACAAATAATTGGGTTGGGTTATAAAGCAGTTAAGTCCGGAGACAAAATTGTTTTTAGCTTAGGATTTAGTCATAAAATTGATTTTGATTTACCTGGAGGAGTTACCTTAGATATTGATCGAACAGGGCAAAATCTAACGTTTTCTTCGCATGATAAAGAGCTTGTAGGGCTTGTGTGTAGTGAAGTGAGAGCATTGAGAGCTCCTGAACCATACAAAGGTACAGGTATCCGGCTTGTAACAGAAGTAGTTGTACAAAAAGCAGGTAAGACAAAGTCTAAGTAATTGATATTGTATTGGATGAAATAAAATGTCGTTGTTGAAAAAAATAAAAGCACGTACAAAGCGCAGAGCGTTGCGAAATCGTAAAAAAATGAGCGGTACCGCAGATATACTACGTGTCTCTGTATTTAGAAGTTTGAAGCATATTTATGCGCAGCTTATTAATGATCAGATTGGAAAAACAGTTGTTTCTTTTTCATCACAACAATTGAGTAATGCGTCTGGTGACAAAAAAACAATTTCTCGTTCTGTAGGCCGTGAATTAGCGGCACTTGCAAAAAAAGAAGGCATTACTACTGTTGTTTTTGATCGAGGACAGTTTTTATATCATGGTCGAGTTCAAGAGTTGGCAGAAGGTCTGCGAGAAGGCGGATTAAAACTTTAAGATTATAGGTTATATGCATGGCAAAGACAAAAGAAGCTGTAATGGTTGATCACGTTATTAACGTACGACGGGTTACTAAGGTTACTAAAGGTGGAAAAAGATTTTCTTTTTCAGCATTTGTAGTGATTGGTGATCAAAAAGGAAATATTGGCATAGGCCTTGGTAAAAGCCGAGAAGTTTCACAGGCTATTGCGAAAGCAACAAACGCAGCGCGTAAAAATATGATCGCAGTACCGTTACGTGGTGATACAATTCCATATGCGGTAGAAGGACGTCATGGTGCAAGTCGCGTAATTGTGCGATCTGCTTCAAAGGGTACCGGAGTTATTGCTGGTGGAGCAATGCGCTCAGTTATGGATGCTGTGGGCATTAAAGATGTGTTGGCAAAATCATTGGGATCAGCGAATAGACAGAATGTTGTTAAGGCTACCTTGAATGCCTTTGCTAAATTGCGCTCAGCAGAGCATCTTGCAAAATTAAGAAACGTAACTATATCTGATATTATTGGAAAAAAAGATGTTAGAACTGCATAAATTAACTAAATTAGTTAAACAGAGAAAACGTGTTGGTCGTGGTGGCAAAAGAGGTGGTACAGCTGGAAAGGGACATAAAGGACAAAAAGCCCGTTCTGGTGGTGCAGTTCGTATGGGATTTGAAGGTGGACAAATGCCATTATTCCGCCGTTTACCAAAAAGTGGTTTCAACAATGCGGCATTTGAAACAAAGGTTGAAGTATTTAACCTTGATCAATTGAATGTGTTTGAAGATGGAGCGCAAGTAACCAGAGAGTTATTGATTGAGCATGGAATTGTTAAGTTGAAAAGAAGTCAAAAAGGTGATTCTGTTTTGCTTAAATTATTAGGATCTGGTACGTTGTCCAAGCGTTTGGTAGTTATTGTGGATGCGTGTAGTGAATCTGCAAGAAAAATGGTTGAGGAGCTAGGTGGAGAGGTTCGCTTAAACAAGGAGATGTAGGACCGTGATTCTAATAAAAAATTTTCTTAATATTTTTTTTATTCCTGAGTTGCGTAAAAAATTTTTATTTACGCTCGGTGTTTTTATTGTTTATAGATTTGGTAATCACATTCCGGTAGTAGGTGTGAATGTGGATGCTTTGCGAACGCTTATGGCGCAAGCAAAAGGTCTTGGTGGTTTGTTTGCCTATCTTGATATGTTTTCAGGAGGAGGTTTACGTGAAGCCACCATTTTTGCACTTGGTATTCAGCCATATATATCTGCTTCTATTATGATGCAAATATTAGGTATGGTTGTGCCTTCTTTAGAGGCGTTAGTCAAAGAAGGGGAATACGGTCGAAAAATTGTTAATCAATATACACGATATCTGACATTCTTTGTTGCGATTGTGCAAAGTGTGGGATTAGCATTCCTGCTTGAAAATCGCGGATTGGTATTAGAGCCAGGTTGGTCATTTAGAATTATGTGTGTTTTGTCGTTAACCGTTGGTGCAATGTTTGTCATGTGGCTTGGTGAGCAGATTTCAATCTTTGGACTCGGTAATGGGAGCTCCATGATTATTTTTGCGGGTACGGTTGCGCATTTCATGGACTATGGTATCAAGACGATAGGACAGGTACTTGAAGGTATTACGCATCCGGCAACAGCAGTATTTATTATAGCGGTGTATATTGCTATAACTGCATGCATTGTCTTTTTAGAACGAGGTGAACGTAAAATACCAGTACAGTATACGCGTCGTGTTGTTGGTAACAGAGTATATGGTGGTCAGAGTACCTATATTCCTTTTAAGATTAATACCTCAGGCGTGATGCCAGTAATTCTTGCGGGAACTATGCTTAATATGCCAATATTTTTGTTATCGATGCTTGCAGAACGTTTTGACATGTTCAAGTGGATTTCAGAAGCAATGAATCCTATGGGGTTGTTGTTTAATGTAATCCAATTTGTTTTGATCATTGCGTTTTCTTACTTATGGACGGCATTACAGTTTAATCCAGTAGAGCTTGCAGATAATATTAAGAAAAGTGGTGGTTTTATTCCAGGAATTCGACCAGGTAAAAGTACTGCCGAATTTTTTGATTATATTTTGAACCGTATAGGATTAGTAGGAGCTGTATATCTCGGTATTCTGGCTTCATTACCAATCGTTTTAAATCTTTTTGTTGAACGTGTGCTGATGGATAAAATGCCATTCTATTTGGGTGGAACAGCGCTGCTGATCGTAGTTGGAGTTGCTCTTGAAGCAGCGGCACAGATTGAGGCGTATTTGATCGAAAATAGATACGAAGGATTCTTGTCATCAGGAAGATTGCAAAGTCGGTTGCGTCGATAATTATGATAATATATGGTAAAAAGCAGTAGAAATAAGCAAAAGATTTGAATATATTGAGTTATTGAATATGGACATTTTTCTGTTTTTTGTTAAAATGATTTCTAATAGAAATGTCGGCGGTTTTTAGGGGATCTTGAGGAAACAAGCGCAATGAATGGTAAGAAAGATATCTTTGTTTTTATTGGACCACCTGGTTCAGGTAAAGGCTCTCTGTCTGCATTGTGTGTTAAAGAATTACAGTGGTTGCAGCTATCAACAGGTAATTTGTGTCGACAGCATATTGCGAATCAAACAGAAATTGGAAAGATCATTGAGGCTGCGATTAAAAGTGGCGGCTTAGTGTCAGATGATATTATTATAGCAATGGTTGAAGAATGGTTGCTTGATACTCGTGATGATATACGTACGGTGATTTTGGATGGCTATCCTCGATCTGTACACCAAGCAGAATCATTTTGCTCTTTGATTAAAAATCAGTTTAAAAATGTATCATTTCATGTGGTCCTATTTACATTATCTGATGAGAAATTGATTGCACGGTTAACGAGCCGATTAATTTGTCAAAAAAAGGAATGTCAGGCGGTGTATTCAACTGTTGAGGGATCAGGGTTGGAGCCGCAAGTGCCTTTTATATGTGATGTGTGTTCAGGACCGTTAGAGCGTCGTAAGGATGATGACATAGAGGCTATTTTAGTGCGTTTGGATATGTATCATAAACATACTCAGCCATTGATGGATTTTTATAAGAAGATAGGGCAGCCAGTTATTGAGATTGATGTAGATTCTTCCTTGGAAGATATCTTTCAAGAGTTTAAGCGTAAGGTTTTGTAAAAGCGATATGATTACGATTAAAAACAAAGATGCTATTTATAAAATGGGACGCGCAGGGCAATTGTTGGCGGGTATTTTTAATGAACTAATACCATTGATAGTTCCTGGTATTTCAACATTTGAAATTGATGCTTTTGTCGAAAAGCGATTGCGTGATAATGGATTACTTTCAAAAATGAAAGGATATATGGGTTACAAGCATGTAAGCTGTGTATCAATAAATGATGAAGTAGTGCACGGTGTTCCCCATCGCGATTCTGTATTGAAGAATGGTGACATAGTAAAAGTTGACGTATGCGCTTCATGGAAAGGATATAGTGCTGATATGGCACGAGTTTTTTTTGTGGGCGATGTGAAAGAAGAAGTGCGACGATTGGTTGCTGTTGGACAGTCATCACTAGAAAAAGGTATAGCACAAGCGCGAGCTGGTAATTATTTAACCGACATATCTGCTGCTATTCAAAAAGAAGTAGAAGCGAACGGCTTTGGTGTTGTACGCGATTTTGCAGGACATGGTATTGGTAAGCAGATGCATGAGGATCCAGAAATATTGAATTATGGTGTTCCTGGTAAGGGGCCATTGTTAAAACCTGGTATGACATTTGCGTTAGAGCCAATGGTTACTATGGGGCATTATGATGTGTATGTAGCTAAGGACGGATGGACGGTAAGAACAGTTGATACAAGTATGGCTGTGCACGTAGAAGATACTGTTTTAATTACTAATAATGAGCCAGTCGTGTTAACGCGATTAAGGGAGGGCATTTAAAATATGAAAAAAGAACAGCAAAAGCAAAAAGAAGGTATTATTAGAGTAGATGGTGTTGTAAAAGAAACATTACCGAATGCGATGTTTCTTGTTGAAATAGAAGGTGGACATAAGGTACTTGGACACGTTTCGGGTAAAATGCGTATGTTTTACATAAAAATTTTGCCTGGAGATAAGGTTGCGTTAGAGCTGTCTTCTTATGATCTGACTCGTGGTAGAATTGTGTTACGGTATAAAAACTAAGCGGTTGAATTTATAGTAAGGAATGTGCGATGAAAGTAAGAACGTCAGTTAAACCAATGTGCGATGATTGTCGCGTGATTAAAAGGAAACGCGTTGTTCGTGTGATTTGCAAACGTAATGCTAAACATAAACAGCGACAAGGTTAAGGATAATTGTTATGGCTAGAATTGAGGGCGCAAATTTACCGGAAAATAAGCGTATAGAGTACGGACTTACCTATGTTTTTGGGATAGGTATTAAGTCGTCTCGTGATATTTTAACGAAGTTAAATATTAGTTTTGATACTCGAGTGAAGAACCTAACTGATGATCAGGTTGCTGCAATTCAAAAAGAGGTTGCGACTAACTATGTTACTGAAGGAAATCTGCGTAGAGATATCACTTTGCATATCAGACGTCTGCAGGATATTGGTAGCTACCGAGGCTTGCGACATAAAAGAGGACTTCCTGTTCGTGGACAGCGTACAAAAACAAATGCGCGTACTCGTAAAGGACCTCGTGGAGCATCGGTTTCATTAAAACGTAAGATCACTAAGAAATAGTTAATTAGATAACCTTATTTCAGAACCAAAGGTCATAATGGCATATAAAAAGAAAATTAAAAAAGCAAAAAGAAGAGTAGATGTAGCTACAGTGTGTGTATCTTCTTCTTTTAATAACACGGTTGTTTCAGTAACTACTGTTGAAGGCGATGTGTTATTACGTGGTAGTTCTGGAGCATTAGGATTTAAGGGTGCACGTAAAGGGACTCCGTTTGCGGCTTCTCAAATTGTGACTCATCTTTCTAAAGAGATGGTTGTATTAGGCATTCGAACAGTGTCGATTAACCTGAAGGGTCCTGGAGCAGGAAGAGATTCTGTTATTCGTGCGCTTAAAGCAAGTGGTTTTGGAATTTCAATGTTGAGAGATGTGACTCCGCTTCCTCATAATGGAACTCGTCCTCCTAAAAAACGTCGTGTATAAAGTTTAAGATCATAGCAAAAGAATTGGTATATGGATAAGACAAAAAAAGATAATAAAGGTTATACTCCACGAGGTGGAGCACCTCGTGGTGAGTTCGCTCGACCAGGCGCTGCGAAGGTTGACCGCACTGATGTAAGTGAAAAAACAGAAAAATCTCAAAAACGTACGCGTAAACTCTCTGAATACGGTAGACAGCTAGAAGAAAAGCAAAAAGTAAAAGAGATGTATGGTGTTCGTGAGAAACAGTTCAAACGTTTTTTCAAGAATGCAGCACAAATGCGTGCAGGTTCTCCAGGAGAAAATTTATTAAATTTCCTTGAGCGCCGTCTTGATAATACATTATATCGATTAAAATTGGCAACAACACGCTCACAAGCTCGACAAGTTATTGTACATGGACACGTCCTGGTTAATGGCAAAAAAGTAAATTCACCATCGTATCTGGTTTCAGTGAATGAGGTGATTACATTAGCGTCAAACGTTGCAGATAAAAATAATTTTTTAGAGCAAGTGATTGATAAGAGACTTAATGTCGGTATTAAAGTTCCTGAGTGGCTTGAGCTTGATAAACAAAAACGAATGGGTCGTGTGCTACGTTTCCCTGTTCGTACTGATATACAGACGCCAATTGAAGAGCATTTGATTGTAGAGTTGTATTCTAAGTAATTTTGTGTTGGGTGTGTTTTGATTGTTATATTTCGATTTATAGTCAGGAGTTCAAATGGATAAAAAAGAGTACAGATCCTTAACTATTCCGCGATTAAGCTGGAATAAGAAAGCGTTAACTGATACTTTTGGTGAGTTGGTTGCTCAGCCGTTAGAGCCTGGTTTTGGTAATACATTAGGTAATGCATTGCGTCGTGTATTGCTTGGCGGTGTTGAAGGTTGTGCAGTTACTTCCGTAATTATTAAGGGAGTTAACAACGAATTTTCTTCTTTGCCAGGGGTTATTGAAGACACAATGCAAGTTCTTCTTAATATTAAAGAAATCGTTGTGCGTAATACGCAGGGTATTCCTGGTAAAATGGTTTTGAAGGTTGAAAAAGAAGGTGTTGTGCGCGTATCAGATATTAAAGCGGATGAACATCTACAACTGATAAATCTTGATCACGTAATTGCACATGTTTCTGCGCAAGGATCTCTTGATATTGAATTCTTTGTAGAAACTGGCAGAGGATATCGACCGGCACAGTGGCCTGCAGGAAAAGCGTTACAAGATGATGAACGCATTTACTTGGATGCTATGTTTTCTCCGATCAAAAAGGTGCTTTTTGATGTGGAAAAGACGCGTGTGGGGGGAGAAATAGATTACGACAAGTTAACGTTAAAGATCTATACTGATGGATCTGAAAACCCACTTGATGTGTTACATTATTCAGTGTCAGTATTGCGTACACAGTTAGAGCATTTCCTTGCGAGTGCAGAGATACCATTTAATGAGATTTCTGTAGCTCCTGAAAAAATTAAAGAGGAAAAAACTGTTGCGGTTGATGGACCTGGATTGAAAGGTGTTCCTGTAGAGTTGTTATTAAAGCCTATTGATGAATTAGAATTATCAGTACGAGCACATAACTGCTTAATTAATGCAGGTATTAAACGCATTATCGATTTGGTAAACTTGGCTGAAGACGATGGCCTTAAAATTAAGAATTTTGGTCGCAAGTCATTGAATGAAGTTAAAGACAATATGAAGGCGTTTGGGCTTTCATTTGGTATGGATATTAAAGAATCTGATTTAAAACGGGCTCTTAAAGATTCTGAACAAGATGAATAAGAGATATAGTTTGTTAATGCAAAGGTAACATGTACCATGAAACATCAAAATGGTAGAAAAAAATTAAATCTTAAGCCTTCTCATAAACGATCTTTTCTGCGCAATCAGGTGATACATTTGGTGACATATGGTCATCTTGTTTCAACGAAAGCAAATGTAAAAGAAACGCAACGATTTGCGGAAAAAATGATTACTCTTGCGCGTCAAGGTAACCATTTTAATGTGCGTCGTCGTGCAAAGGCATTATTACCATACTCAGAAACAGCATTGCTAAAACTGTTTACTGAAATTGCACCACGATATGTAGATCGTCCAGGTGGATATACTCGTGTGATCCCAATGGGACGTCGTATGAGTGATACCGCGCAAGTTGCACGCCTAGAATGGGTGTAGATGAGCATGGATTTCGGTAACCAAGAGGTTATAGAGAAAATACAGGCAATACTTGATATCATACGACCGGCTATTATGACAGACGGTGGCGATATTGAGTTCGTACAGTTTCAAGATGGCATAGTTTCCATCAGATTAACTGGTGCTTGTGTTGGATGTCCAGCAGCAATGTATACGTTCAAATTAGGGGTCCAAGATACCCTAATGAGCCAAGTGCCTGAAATTAAACAGGTAGTACAGGTTGAGGCGTAGAGGGCTGATCGGCTATTGACAATAGAATGTATAGGGAAATGACAGTACTAAAATACTGTCATTTTTTTTTGGCCATTGTCCACGTAGCGGTGGGGATTCGTGACTAATTAAGGCCCTTTGGAGGGGGCTTTTGAGGTAGTCGATTTTTTGGTCTATTCTGAGTATAGATAAGAATGAAGATTAATGTATAGGAGGTTATATCATGAATTATACTATATCAAAGCTTATGGCGGTGTTATTGGCATTTTCTACGGTTACTATTACGTTTGGTCAAGAAGGATCTGCAGCGACCAAGTGGTTCGGTAGAGAGAATGTTAAAAAAGCTCTTACAACTATTAAAGAGGGTTTCAAGGAAACCGCTCAGACTCAAGCTTCAAAACAAGTGCAGGAACGCGTGCGCGAAGAGTTACAAAAAATAGCAGCGGAAAATTCTGAAAATATTGATGATGTTATTGGAGAGACAATTGAAGGGCTTCTCCGTTCGACTGGCCATGCAGAAGTGGTAATATGGGCGGTTAAAGCAGAATGGCGATTATTACGAGCACTTAAACCGGTGAGTCGATTTGTAGCGGAACACAAACAAGGTTTCAAACGACTGTTCTTTGGTGGATTAGTGACTGCAGCAGCGATGGCAGGTAAGAAGTACTACTTTTGATCGATGCGTGAACATTACATAGATAATAAAAATGACAGCACTTAAAAATGCTGTCATTTTTTTGTTGATTTCCGATTGTACTTTACCCCTGTTCCATCACAGAGACAAGGCTACCCTGTGCAGTTTTTTCTACCAAAAAGTGAACGGGGAATTGATCTTTCATGCTGGCAAGGTGAGATACAATGATGATTTTTGAAAAATCGTCTTGTATTTTGTAGAGCGCTTCCATGATGTTATTGAGTCCTTCTTCATCTTGTGAACCAAACCCTTCATCGATAATGAGCGTTTGTAGCGAAGTGCCGGCTCTTCGCGCAAGGAGTTTTGAAATTGCAATGCGCAGAGAAAAATCGATACGAAATGCTTCCCCGCCAGAGAATAGCTCATAAGGGCGTATGCCGATTGCATCAGATATTTTGATATCAAGTGTTTCTCTGGTGCCGCCACTTTTTAAATCACGGACAGATTCAATAATAATATGAGATTGATTATTCGTAAGGCGTCCTAATAATTGATTTGCTTCCTCTTCTATTTCCGGGATGGCTTCTTCTATTAATAATGCCTGAATACCATCTTTTCCAATTGCTGTGGCAATTGTGTAATAATCATCTATGGTGGCGGTAAGCGTTTGTATATCAGTCTGCTCTTGATGAGATTCTGATTCTAGCTGTTCTAGTTTGTTTTTTTGATTGAGTAGGCTTCCTTTTTCCTGCAAAATAACTTCTTTTTGATGCAAAAGATTTTTTTGTTGATTCGCGATGGTTGTTGCAGCTTGTGCAATTGCATGTACTTGGGCAGTAAGATTATGAAATTGTTGTAGCGTATGATGCAATGAGGTTATTTCTTTTTTAATTGATTTTAGGGATGCGCATACTGTGGTAATTGTTATTGCTCTTTGCTGCTGGAGCGGTTTTTGCTCAGCTATTTGTGCATACTGTGCCAAGGCATGTTCAATCTCTTTGAGAGCCATTTGGACTTGCTTATGCTCAGAATCTTTGTATTCAATGGTAGCATACTCTTTTTCTAAAGCAGTAATGCGCTGGGATGTTACTTTAATAAGGGCATCATGTTCTAAGTTGTGTAACGCCATTTGTTTGATTGTTTCATATTCGGCTTGTGCCGTAGTAATACGATGCATTATGACTATTTTGTGTTGAGCATGCGTTGTTAACTGCTCTTTTTTGGCAGTAATCGTTCCGGCGAGAGCTATCATTGTTTTATTAAGTTCTTCTTGTTTGGTAACAGAGCGATGATATTCTTCAGTCTGCTTTTTTATTTGCTCAATATGCGTATGTTGCTCAACAAGAAGCTTTTTAAGTCGTGCAATTACGTGTGTTAGGCGCGTTAAGCGATGCGTTAAAAATGTTTCTGTCGTACAAAAAGTGTCATTCAAAAATCGTTTGCGCGATGCGGATAAATTTTGTTCGCACAATGGACAACTTGGGTTGTCTTTATCATGTACCATCTTTTGTTTCTGTTTTAGTTGAGCGAGCTCTTGTTGTATATAGTTGCCTTGAGTAATAAATGATTGGTACGCCTCACGCCTTTTTTCAAACTGTTTTTTTATGCGTTCACTATGTGGAGTTTGTGCTCGGTAGCCTTTAATAGCACTATCAAGCATCGTGTGTTCATGTTCTAGGGTAGTTCTCTGTTTCTCATGTTCTTGGTAGCTAATATCAGTTTCGTGAATCAACGTTGCATGATTCTTTTGTTCAAACAGGAGCTGTTCAATGGCTAATTTTTTTGTTTGTACATGGGTTGCATGGTGTGCAGTAAGCTCATTTTTTTGCTGATTGTGCTGTTGCGTAAGGGTAAGTATTTGTGATTGTATGGTCAGGCTCTTATGAAACTGTTCTTGATAGAGCTGTATTTGATTAATGGCTGCTTTCTGTTTCTGTTCAAGCAGTTCTTTGCCTGCAATAGAAAGGAGCTGTTTATGCGCTGTCTTCCATAGTTTTCGTGTTTCCACTAGGTGAGCGATGAGTTCTGACTGTTTTTTAAGAAGGCTGTCATGTTGATATGATACAAGCATGAACTGTTGCTCTTGCTCGGCTATATTTTTTTGTTTTTGAGCAATTTCTTTTTGTTGGGCGCTCAGTTGTTGTTCTTGCGTCATGATAGTCTGTAATGCCAGTTCTTGCTCATGCAGCTTGTGCATCAGATCTGTCTTTTTAGCAAGTTCCTGTTCTCGTTTTTCTTGTAAGGTAATTTTTATTGTTTTTTCATTATTGAGCACCTTCATTTTTTCATGAGCGAGTGTGCGTAATGATTCGTAACGGTTGAGGCCTAAAATAGTTGCAAGAATTTTTTTTCGATCTTTTGCTGATTTTTTTGAAAACTCGTTTGCTTGTCCTTGCCGGAGAAACGCTGAATTAACAAACGATTCCATATCAAGGTTCAGCATTTGTTCGATTTTTTCTTGCGTTCGTTTGCTGGTTTTATCGGTTAGTGCAATAAAACTGTTGGTGTCAGCATCGATAATGCCAAAATCGACATTGGTAATTGTCTTACCATATGATTTAATAAATTCTCGTCGCACGCGGTATGTCTGCTCATTAAATATAAAATCGAGAACAACAAACATCTGTGCTTGTCCCAGATGAACCAGACTTTCATCTGCTTTTGCTACACCAAACGGTTTGCGCGCTTGTCCCCAAAGCGCCCAGGTGATCGCATCTAAAAGCGCTGATTTCCCATGCCCATTTTTACCCGATAAACAGATGAGTGGGTACGCAGAGAAATCAACAGTTTGGATTTCAGGACCATAGCTAAGAAAGTTTTTTATTTGTAGTTTCAGAGGGATCATGTAGAGCCTTATAATCGGTCTTGAGATATGAGAGATCGCTTGTTATAATTGATCGCATAGTGTTGAAAACATGTCATTAAATATAGTGTAAATTTCGTGTCTATGCAATTTCACAAGGAACGGCAATATGGTCTTAGTGGATAAAAAGATTTCAGTTCAAGAGCTGGCAAAAATGTCAGGAAAAATGTTTGAGAGGTTGGTGAAAGCAGTCGTTGACATTGAACGTGGAATTATGGTGGTTGATGCAGACTATCATTCTGAAGAAGAATGTTTTTTGCTTGAACATGGATCTCGGCAAGAACATCTTTGGGGTATCAACATTCACCCGAGCAAAATTGGGCATGAAGCATTTATTGAATTTGATTCAATGATTAATATACGTCCAGTTCAGGGAAATAGAGGGCGGGGTGTGTATAATTCTGAAATTCAGGAAAAAATAAAAAATATTGTAAATACATTGGTGGTAATATGATAATACCAGAGCGATGGTTTAAATTTTCAATGCTTGAACAAATGGCCAACATTGGGTGTGACATAGATCGTGCAATCCGTTGGCGCAATAAGGGTGAGTGTGAAGTGAGCGTAGGAGTATTTGAACGGGCGCTTGAAATGCTCGATCTGACTATTGCCGATCCTAAAAATAAGGGAGGACGATTGCGAGAACTTACTCGTCTGCGTGAATTTCTCAAAGATTACTTTCTTTGCGGCAATCAATATCAAGTTTTGGATGACACCTTTTTGTATAACTATTTTATGGATTTTAGCTATGCTGCGGCATTGCAACGAGGAAGATAGGACCCTCACTTTCCATTTGCTTCCTGTTTGCCCAGCTGAAATTCAGTTTCTATAAGTTTTCTGATGGTATCTATTTGTTCTTGAGAAAGTGTATCGGCCGTTTCGATTTGGTTGATATATCCTTGCACTGCATGTATACGTTCTATAGGAAACTCTTTAATACGCTTTGCTTGATCGAGGAGGCGGTGGGCCTGTGTAATCAATGCTTCTATAATTCGTGCATGCGCTGCGATTGCAGGTACAGGTTTGGCTCTCCATATACGCGTGATATCTTCTGTGGTTTTGTGCGAGCGTGCTGTTGTGACAATGAATTGCATATCAGGGCTGATGAAAGCAGATAATATACCTCCATCTGGATCTCGCAAGGTATGTAATAGTTGTCCAGTGTTAGCATCCCATATACGCGCTTTATAGTCCCGACCGTTTGTGATAATGAGTTCGTTATTAGAACTGATGGCTACGGAATATATGTCGTCATCATGACCTATAAGTTCGTGCATTAATGCTCCATTGTTAGTGTCCCACACGCGTACAATTCCAGCATCATTAGATCCTATTGCAATAAATTGATTGTTTGGACTGATGGCAATTGAAGTTATTGGACCTGAGTATCGTTCATTAAGTTGACGTATTAGATCGCCAGTATGAGCATCCCATATATGTGTAAGTCCTTCATCCGATCCTGTTGCAATGAATTTATTATTTGAGCTTATAGCTACCCTATATATACGGTGATTACCTTCTAGGGTAGGAATATATAATCCGGTATCTGCATCGATCATAACTGTTCCTGTTGAAGGATCCCATACGCGTGCCATGCCATCATAAGATCCTGTAACAATGAACATATTATCTGGGCTTATAGCGACAGAAGTTATTGCTCTTGTATGGCCCGTGAGTATATGGCGTAATGTTCCATCAGCAGTGTTCCATACACGTGCAGTGTTGTCTGATGAGCCTGTTACAATGAATTGATTATCATTACTGAAGGCAATGTCCCTTATTGTATTTGTGTGACCAATAAGGTTGTACTTGAATGTTCCTGTATTGCCATCCCATACATCTGCAGTATTGCCAGATACTATTGCAATTAAGTTATTTTTGCTAATAATTATTTTGCCGATTGTTTTATGCTCGATAGGCTCATGGAGAATTTTGCCTGTGCTGGAATCTCGTATATATACCAGGCCATAACTAGTTATTGTAACAATGAAGGTGCTATCGGGACTGATTGCGCCCATCGATTCACCATCGCCTTCAATAATTACCGAATTGATGAGCCCCGCTGAATTTGTTTCAAAAACTCTTATTGGCTGTGCCATTGCTTCTATTCGGTTTCCTAATACATTGGGGAGGTGTCCTATAATTGCTTGCTCTTTATATTTTATGGGACGCTCGCCGCGTCGTTCTCGTGCTGCCTTATCTTCTTGACGTACTTTTTCAAGCATCTCTAGATGTCTTTGATAGAGCTGTCTGTCTTCTTCTTGTTCTTGTGGGCTTCTTGCTTTCCGCGCCTTTGCTCTTTGCGGTGTATGAGATTCTGCTATTTCTTTGGTCTCTTCTTGTGGTGCTCCGGCTTCTTGTAATGATGCAGCGATAGCAGCGTCTAGCTCCTCCTCATAAGGCTCATCAAGGCCAACTATTCCTGGTTCTGCTTGGGCTGCAGCGGCAGCACCTTCTTCTTGTTGTCTGCGGCCTAATTTTTTTGCTCTGTTAGCTTTAATTTGTTGTTCGGTCTTTTTCTGAAATTTTGCAAGTCTCTCTTCTCGTATTTGATGTGCACGGACTTCTTCAGGATCCTGCAGGGATAGTTCAATGGCCGCTCGGGTATCTTTTTGCTCTTCTTCCTGAGCTGCCACATCCCTAGCTGCAGCAGCGGGGTATAACTGATTGGTGGCCAGGGTAAGGCCGAGTAATAGATATTTTATTGTATTTTTCATAATTACCTCTCCATTTTTATTGGTCTTGCCGTGCTTCTTTTTCTTTCGCTTCTCGTTCTCCTAGTTCAAATTCTTTTTTGATAAGCCTCAGGATATCTTGAGCGTGCGCTGTGGTCATGGATGGTGTTGTTTCTAATGCATTAATATGCTCTTGTATTGCTCGTAAATACCCTGCTAGGAAAAACTTGATCCGCTTAGCTTGATTTAAAAGATAGACAGCTTGCGTAATTGTTTCTTTGATAATAGGAACGCGTATATGCTCTGCCTTGCCTGCATTAAATGTTGTAATAATAGTATTGTTGATTGTAGAGATAGATGCTTTGATGTTAGGGTCATTCTGTTGTAGTGTTTTCAACGATTCAATGAGGTCTTGTAAGTTTTGGATTAAATCTTTAGGGAAGTAGCGCATGCCTTGCGCTTGAGTTATTAGTTTTTGTGTTTCACCAATAAGATTGTCCCTGCGAGCGGGTAATGCAATTGATGGATATGGTTTTATTCTCCATATTCGCATGATGCCATCCCAAGATGTTGTAACAATGAATTGGTTGTTGGGGCTAATCGCTACCAAATTGATTTTCTTGCCCGTTAGTGTACGCAACAGTTCGCCTGTGGCCGCATCTAATATTTGTGCGGTGCCATCAGACAACGCAATTATAATGAATTTGCTATTTAAACTGATCGCAGGGCGTAGTGAAGCAGCCTTATGGATAGTGTATTTCAGTGTTCCGTTGGCGATATCCCATACGTTTGTTGTATAATCGCCTAATGAAGTTATTATAAGCAGTTTGCCATTAGGACTAACTATGACGCTATCAACTTCCGTATCGCCATCAGCGGGATCATGCGTGTGTGTTAATGTATGCAATAATTTCCCTGTGCTGATGTCCCATACATATGTATTCTCGTCTCGAGATCCAGCAACCGCAATTGTATCGGTGATGGCTACTGCGTCAATAACTCTTCCCTCCAGAGGGCCTTCAAGGGTATCTAGATATTCTCCGGTAGTAGGACTTATAGGAAGACTTCCTGTAACTGCGTTTCTTATGAGTACCGTACCATCTTCGCATCCAGCCAGAACAATGTTGTTGTTATTAATAGCTACCGATTGCACAGGTGCTGGGGCATTAATGGTATGTAAAGGTAGTAGGCCAGGATTATTAATATCCCATATTTGTATGGCGTTGCTTGCTGATCCAGTTACGATAAATTGAGCATTGATGGCTACAGATCGGAGGAATCTTCTATGGCCGTCAAGTCTATGGATTAATTCGCCGGTAGTTGCATCCCAGATGCGCGCAATCCCCGTTGTAGCGCTTGTTATAATGTATCGACTGTCTAAAGTAAACGTTATAGCAGTCACATTATATGCACGATCAGGATCTCTTAATGTATGAAGTAGTGTACCAGTGGAGGCATCGTAGATAAGTACTAGGATGCCATATTTGATTGCGATTAGTTTATTGTTAGGACTTATCGTGAGCATTTGGTAGGTGTCAGTAAAGCGGTCAGAATATTGTAAGGTAATAATTTGCGGTTGTATTTGGGCGTTCTTTTCAAAAATTGTTGCCGGTTGCGCCATGGTTCCTATGAGTTCATCTACCCCTGGAGCTAATGTAAGTGCTGCGCGTAAGCCTTCATCGCGATATGTTTTGTTTTTTGGTTGGTAATGGATCGCCTCTTTTTCCTCTTCCTCTTTAGTTTCTTCTTGCGCTGCTGCGGCTAATGATTGCTCTTGTAATGATTCGGCAATAGCAGCATTTAGTTCTTCATCCGGTTGATCAAGACCTATTGTTGGTTGAGCAGCAGCGTTTTCTTCTTGCGCTTGTTGTCTTAATTTTTTATCTCGATCAGCTTTAATTTGTTGTTCTGTTTTTCGTTGAAACTCTTCAAGTTCTCGGTCGCGTTTTGCCTGTGCACGGATTTCTTCTGGATCTTGTAAAGATGCGCGGATTGCTTCTTGGGTTTGTTTTTGTTCTTCCTCATCTCCAGCTGCAGCGGCTGGGTATAGTTGATTGGTTGCCAGGGTAAGGCCGAGTACTAGGTATGTGATTATATTCTTCATAATTACATCTCCATTTGTTATTGGATTTATCTTTTTTATCTTATCGATCTTGCCGATCTTCTTTTTCTTTTGCATCCTGTTTGCCCAGTTCAAATTCTTTTTTGATAAGCCTCAGGATATCTTGAGCGTGCGCTGTGGTCATAGATGGTGTTGTTTCTAATGCATTAATATGCTCTTGTATTGCTCGTAAATGCCCTGCTGGGAACAATTTGATCCGCTTGGCTTGATTTAAAAAATGGACAGCTTGCGTAATTGTTTCTTTGATAATCGGAACGCGTATATGCTCTGCCTTGCCTGCATTAAATGTTGTAATAATAGTATTGTTGATTGTAGAGATAGATGCTTTGATGTTATGGTCATTCTGCTTTATATTATTCAACAACTCAATTTGGTCTTGTAACTTTTGGATTAAATCTTTAGGGAAGTAGCGCATGTTTTGTGCTTGAGTTATTAATCTTTGTGTTTCAGCAATAAGCTTATCCCTGCGAGTTTGTTGAGCTGCCTCCTGTTCTGCTTCTTCTTTTCCTAGTTCAAATTCAGTTTTAATCACGCGGCTAACTGCATTAATGTTTTGTTCATAGTGCATTGACGGTGCGGTTTCTAGTTGATGTATATATCCTTGTATTGCTTCTAAACGTTCTGCTGGAAAATGTTTTATCTGTTTTGCTTGGTTGAGCAGTTGATTAGCTTGCGGAATAAACGATTCTATAGTTCGTGCATGTGCAGCAATCGCGGGTACCGGTTTTGCTCTCCAGATGCGTATAATACTATTTGCGTGAGTGGTCATTGCAGATGATGACGTGACAATGAATTGCATATTTGGACTGATATCAATAGATCTTATTCTTCTATTAGGGTCTGTGAAGGTATGTAATAATTGTCCAGTATTCGCATCCCATACATGTGCAGTATTTTTCGAAGATGTTGCAGCAATGAGCTGGTTATTAGAGCTGATAGTGGCAGAGGAGTCAATGTCTCGAAGTCGGTATATTAATTTTCCATCATGGGCATTCAATACGCACGCAGTTTCATCAAAAATGGATGTTGCTAGAATGAATTGATTATTTTTGCTGATGGCGATAGAAGTTATTAGGTTTGGGCCTACAAGTCCGTTAGTTCTATGTAATAATTCTCCAGTATGAGCATTCCATATATGTACTGAGTCTTCACTTCCCGTTGCAATGAATTTGTTATCTGAGCTGATAGCTACGTCACCTATTGCGGGACCATTTTCTAAGGTAGGGAGATAGAATCCGGTATCTGCATTGCTTAAAATTGTCCCTGTAATAGGATCCCATATGTGCGCCGTTCCATCGTTAGATTGTGTAACAATGAACATATTATTTTGACTAATAACTACAGAATTTATGTATTCTGTGTGGCCGCTAAGTGTATGCCGTAATGCTCCATCGGTGGCATTCCATATGCGTGCAGTATAGTCTGTTGAACCAGTTACGATGAATTGATTATCGCTGCTGAAGGCGAGTGTTGTTATCATGCCCGTATGCCCGCCGAGACGGTATTTGAATGTTCTCGTGTTGCCATCCCATATCTCTGCAGTATTGTCAGATACTATTGCGATTAAGTTATTTTTGCTAATAAAAATTTCAGCACTGTTGTCATAGGGTATAGGGTTATATAGAATTTTGCCTGTAGTGGAATTTCGTACATATATATATTTATTAGCTTTTGTAACAATGAGTGTGCTATCAGGGCTGATTTTAGGGGAATCCTCATCATTGCCTTCAATAATTACCGAATTGATGAGCCCCGCTGAATTTGTTTCAAAAACTCTTGTTGGCTGTGCCATTGCTTCTATTTGCTCTCCTAATACATTGGGAAGGCGTCCTACAATTTCTCTTATTTTTCGTCTTTTATAAGGCTTATAGATTTTTAGTTCTTTTTCCTCTTCTTCTTTAGTTTCTTCTTGCGCTGACGCAGATGGTTGTTCTTGTAATGATGCGGCAATAGCAGCATCTAGTTCTTCATCTGGTTGACCAAGGCCTGCTATTGGTTGAGCAGCAGCTTCTTGAGCCTGTCTGCCACGTTTTTTTTCTCGCTCAGCTTTTAGTCGGATTTCTTCTTTTTTGCGAAATTCAGCAAGTTCCCGTTCTCGTTTTGCCTGCGCACGGATTTCTTCTGGGGTTTTCAGCGACAGTGCAATGGCCGCTCGGGTATCTTTTTGTTCTTCTTCCTGAGCAGCCACATCTTCTGCTGCAGCAGCGGGGTATAACTGATTGGTTGCCAGGGTAAGACCGAGTACTAGGTATTTGATTATATTCTTCATAATACATCTCCATTTGTTATTGGATTTCTCTTTGGTTTAAAAATACCATTTTGTCTAGGCGTAAATCAATGGATTGTTTCAATGTGAATGATTTTAGGGGTGCTAGGCATGCGATAGAGAGGGTTTTTCAGTAGCTTGCCCTAAAGATAGAGGTATATCTTTTGTCTATACGCCTTTTTTACGGTACGCTACAGGTTACTTTATTTTATGACATGAGCATTTTTGACTGAAAATTAAAGGAAATAAGATGAATGATGTGATATTTCGTCAATATGATATTCGAGGAAAAGTAGGGATAGACCTCTTGATTGATCAGGTATACGCCTTTGGGCGGGCGCTGGCGTACTATTTTTTGCAGAAAAATCCGCAGATAAAAACGGTTGTGGTCGGGATGGATGGTCGAGTGCATTCGGCGGCGTTGCAGGAGCAGTTAACAGCAGGATTGATTGATAGTGGTCTGAATGTACTTTTTATAGGTACGTGTCCTTCACCGGTTATGTATTTTGCAGTATATAATTATGATGTGCAGGCGGGGGTAATGATAACCGCCTCACATAATGGTAAAGAATACAACGGGTTTAAAATAAAATTAGGTACAGAATCGGTTTGTGGCGATCAGATTCAAGAAATTAAACAGTTATTTAAAGCACAAAAAGAAGTTGCTGCTCAACAAAAAGGATCGATAACAAGAGAGCCAGTTGTTGAGGCATATATTGATTGGTTGGCAGATCATTTTGCATCGTTACGAAGCATGCAATTATCAGTTGTTGTTGATTGCGGTAATGGTGCAGCAGGGACTGTGCTGCCACAATTAGTGCAACGTATGGATTGGCCAAATGTGCAGCTTTTGTATCCAGAGGTTGATGGCACCTATCCGCATCATGATGCAAACCCGATAGAAGAAAAAAATATGGCCGATGTAAAACAGATATTGGCTACGACAGACATTAAGCTAGGGGTTGGTCTTGACGGTGATGCAGATCGTATGGCGGCTATGACCAAAGAGGGATATCTTATTCCGGGGGATAAGCTATTAGGTATTTTGAGTAAGCCGATTGTTGATCATCATAAAGGGACTGCTATTGTTTTTGATAGCACCTGTTCCGGTGCACTTGCAGAGTTACTTGCGCAATGGGGAGCGCGTCCGATTATGTCACCAACTGGTTCATCATATATCAAACAGTACATGAAAAAATCAGGCGCATTATTTGGCGGAGAGGTGAGTTGTCACTTTTTCTTTGCGGATCGGTATTTTGGCTATGACGATGGCATTTACGCGATGATGCGGTTATTTGAAATTGTTATCGAGTCTCCTTCATTAACGGCAAAGCTTGTAGAATTTCCCGTTAAATATGGATCTGGCAATATTCGTATTGCCTGTCCTGATGAAAGCAAGGAGTTTGTTGTCTCCGCATTAAAGCAGTATTTTCAAGCAGATCCGGATGTGACAATCAATTGTTTAGATGGTATACGTGTTTTATGGCAAGGTGGTTGGGGATTGGTGCGGGCTTCCAATACAGAGCCAAAATTATCAGTACGTTTTGAAGCAAATTCGCAACAAGAGTTGCATGATATTAGACAGCGTTTTATACAGGCACTCAGTGGTTATTTTGATCGCACTGTGCTTGAAAAAGATCTGTTGTAATTTTGTAAAGATGAGTTAAAAAAAGGGATGTTGGTGAAGGATGTTGGAATACATGTACGTCTTAATGGATCTTTATTATCTGCATTAGAACGGATAGTAATAGCCGGAATGCCATTTTTTCAATGCTTTCTTGTGTCACATAAATCAAACGATATGATTCATGTAACAGAACAAGAAAAAAAAGATTTTTTAGTTATGCGGCGGGCATGGGCAGGTAATATTTATTTACATGCTTCGTATTGGATTAATTTGGCCGGTGTGCAATACACGGGCCATCGTGCATTATATCGTGAACTACGCTTAGCCCGCTCATTAGAATTTACGCATATTGTGGCACATTCCGGATCGGCAAAAGGCGCAGCACACAAATCTGATGGTATTGACGCCCTTGCGCGTGCGGTGAATGAGTTTCTTACTTATGAATCATCGCTTTCATTGGTGCTTGAAAATACGGCACATGGTGGCATGGCGGTAGGAGGCGATTTTAATGATTTTAAGGCAATGCTTGAATTGGTAGATAAGCCAGAACGGGTGTCATTTTGTGTCGATACGGCGCATGCGCATTCATATGGATATAATTTGATAGGGCAAGAAAATCGGCAGCAATTTATAGATGTTTTAGAAAAAACCATTGGTATAGATGCAATTGGCTTGATTCATTTGAATGATACAGCAGAAAAATTGGGTTCAAAAATTGATCGGCATGAGGTATTAGGTGAAGGAGTTCTCGGCATGCAAGCATTGAAAGAGTTTGTATTGGATGAGCGGTTAGCACAGATTCCTATTTTGCTGGAATTGCCGGTGGTGTCATCAGAGCAAGAGTTAGCGACGGTGGAGATAGTGCGTAGTTGGTAGATATAAAAAAAGGACGAGCAATGATACGAGTAGCGATTAATGGGTTTGGAAGAATTGGAAGAAATTTTTTACGTAGTTGCTTGCAAGATGCAGATGCAATGCAACGGATGGTTGTAGTTGCTATTAATATTGGTTCTGCACAAAAAGATGCCGTTGCGCATATGTTTAAATATGACACATTGATGGGGATCTATCCAGGCACTGTGGCCGTGCAAGGAGATCTGTTAGAAGTTGATGGATATCGTATTGCTTTGGTGGCTGAGCGCGATCCTGAACAGATTGCCTGGGGAAAAATGAATATTGATTGGGTTGCTGAATGTTCCGGTCATTTTACCAAACGGGAAGGTGCGATTAAGCATATACAAGCAGGTGCAAAAAAAGTGCTTATTTCTGCACCCGCGCATGGAGAAGATATTGCGATTATTCCCGGTGTGAATGATGCGCAGTACAACGCTGCATCCCATGCAATTGTTTCTTTGGGCAGTTGTACCACAAATGCGTGGCTGCCGATGTTAAAAGTTATTCATGATGCATTCACCATTGAACGCAGTTTTATGACAACAGTGCATGCGTACACTAATACGCAAGTACTTCTTGATGTTGAATCAGATGATTTGCGACGTTCGCGTGCGGCAGCATGCAACATTATTCCAACATCAACAGGCGCTTCACAGATGATTAGCAAGGTGTTACCAGAGCTAGCAGGTCTTACGGAAGCAGTTTCATTGCGAGTGCCAGTGGCAAAAGTTTCGTTAATTGACTTGGTTTTTATTACTAAAAAATCGATGACAGTTGACGCAATTAATGATGTATTTCAGCGAGCAAGTGAAGGTCCTATGAAAGGCATTATGGGTGTTACGCAAGAGCCATTGGTTTCTAGTGATTTCAGTGGTGATGCTCGATCAGTTATTATCGATAGTTTGCTGACAATCACCTGTGGAGATACAATGGGCAAAGCGTTTGGTTGGTATGATAATGAATGGGGATATAGCTGTCGGATGAAGGATTTTTTAGTAAAGAATGGGTAGGGAGGTCTCTATTCAATAAACTGATACATTGTTTGATTCTTTTCTCCTTTTTTCATTAAAATACCTGCTTGAACTCCGGTTATGAGATCTCGGCTTGCAGTGGCTGTGGAGATGTTTTTGTGAAAGCGTAGATATTCTTTTTTGCTAAACCAGTTATTGTTCCAGCTGGGTTTGAAGAGTAATAGTCTTGATTTAGAGTCTCGTATTGGAGAAGTGAACGATGTCTATGAGTTCAGCATGGTTAAGTAGAGCTCTATGGGTAATGCAGAGTGTGTAGTTTTATCATTCTGTGTTGCAAGTTCTGTGTTTCTTTGCATTAACAATAATAATTGTTCTTGTAATTTTTGTAAGTCGTCGCAAACAATGAATATTATTGTTGGTTTTTGATTTTCTTCTGAAGTATTTTGGTCGATAATTTTGTTTTCAGGAGTATATATTTCTTTTGTATGTTGAGAAATTTGCGATTGAGTTGGGCATGATGAGATCATTAGTGTAAATATTAGTTGTTGTATCAAGAGTTTCATTCTATGAGACCCTAACCAAGCGGCTCATATTGCTTTGTTTTATCGGAATAGGTAAAAATTTGCCCCGTTTTGATATCAAAGAACCAGATATGAATATGGAGTAAGTTTTGTTTTACTCTTTCTGCAATCCAAGGAAACGTCATGCAATTTTTGTATGATTGTTGTAGTGCTTTTTTTGTGTACTCATCAGTGCTATGTATATGCTTTGTATCCAGTTTGACCACTGATACCCAGTTGGTTATAAAATCATCATTCTTTGTTCTATTGTCAGATTCAAATAGTGTTTGCATGCCAGCACATTGGCTATGGCCAAGAATAATAAGATGGGGAATGTGTAAATAGTTGATGCCGAATTCCAACGCGGCGCTGGTTCCGTGATAGGTGCCATCTTTTTCATAAGGAGGGACAATATTTGCAACATTTCGCACAACAAATAGTTCTCCTGGATCACATTGTAAAATTACTGCAGGATCGACCCGTGAATCGCTGCAAGCAATAATCATGAGGTGAGGTTTTTGTCCTTCTCGTGACAGATCTTGCATAACAGTTTTGTCGCCAAGAGCATATTTTTTTCTAAATGTTTGATACCCGTTAAGAGCCTTTTGAAAATATTCGTCTCCAATAGCAGTAGGATTTGCCGGCAGAGGTGTAAAAGTAGCATCTTTAATTTGGGTGTACCTTGTTTTTTGTAAAGGGGTTGCTGATTGTATTAGGGAAGGGGTTAGTATAAGACTTAGTAGCAACCCTGGTATTGAAATTTTCATAGGAGAGCCTTTTTTTATACAATTGTATCTATGTGCGCAATTACAATACCAGATTCAAAAATGAGAATTCAAGAATTATTGTTTAGTGAAAAAAGATCATTGCAATTGTATACAACGCTAAGGAGGTTATGGATTCTTTGCAATGATAGTTGTGTAAGATTTAATCAAGCGGTGTGTATTGACCAGTTTCATCAGAATAGGTAAAAATTTGTCCTTGCTCTATATCAAAGAACCAAACATGCACAGCGAGCTGCTTTTGAGTAACTCTTTCTGCAATCCAAGGGAACTCCATACAGTTTTCATATGAGCTTTGCAGGGCCAATTTTGCGCAATCATCGGGAGTATGGGCATGACGCATATCTGTTTTAATGAGTGAGACCCAGCTGGTTATAAAATCATTTTGCTTGAGGTTATCATTATGTATTAGGGTTTGAATGCCGCCGCATTGACTATGGCCAAGTATAATAAGATCTTTGATATTGAGATAACAAATGCCGAATTCTAATGCTGCGCTAGTGCCATGATGTTGGCCGTCTTTTTCATACGGAGGCACGATATTGGCTACGTTACGTACCACAAAAAGATCTCCTGGGTCGCATTGTAAGATGAGCGCGGGATCCACTCGAGAATCGCAACAGGCAATAAACATGATTTGAGGTTTTTGACCTTCGCGAGAAAGGTCTTGCATAACAGTTTTATCTCCAAGAACGTATTTTGTTCTAAAGAGTTGGTATCCGTCGAGTGCTTTTTTAAAAGATTTGTCCATATACATGATCCCTGTAACTATGTCCCTATCACAAAAAGTATACTATACTTTTTTGTAAAACCGGAGCTTTTTCCCGCGAATTATTACGGGAACTTTGTATATTAGAAAAAGATGATATTTCTACTTCACAACGGTCGTAAATTCCTCTAATCTAGAGCAGTACAGATTTTGTGTCTGTATTTTGTGATGTTCGCGGGCCCATAGCTCAGTTGGTTAGAGCAGTCGGCTCATAACCGAAAGGTCCCAGGTTCAAGTCCTGGTGGGCCCACCATCATATATGTCATGAAAAGAAGCCGCAAACGTTTAACTTTTGTAGGAGGATTTTATGATGGACGGAACACCATTTCAAACATTTATAGCGCTGATCGACTTTGATCAAACGATTTCTGGTTTGGAAGATCGATTAAAGCAGTCTCAACGAGAACTATTTTCATTACAAGACCAAGAGCAAGAGTTACGCAAGAGCCAAGATATTGTGGCTAATGCGGTTTATGACGCTCAAAAGGCGGTTGACCTTAAAGAGCTTGATATGCTCGATCTTGATCAAGCAATGCAGAAAAAAAAGCAGCAATTAGAGTCTGCAGCATCAACTAAAGAATATCAATCGTTGAAGTTGGAAATAGACCGATATCAATTGCGAGAGAATTCTCTTGAGCAAGATTTGCTTGCGGCATGGAGGCATCTTGATACAGTAAAAGCAATATATAAAGAAACAAAAGAGACGATGGAGCAAAAAATTAACGCTCTTAATGTGTCGATTGATCAACTATCGAGCCAAATTACTTCATTAGCAGATGCGATAGACGAAAAGTTAGTTGCACGTCCTTCAAAGATACAAAACGTACCTGCAGAATGGTTGGAAAAATATGCGGTGATGCGTTCGAATGTGCCAGATCCTGTTGTGCCTGTGGTGAATGGTAGTTGCAGCGCCTGTTTTTATAATATTATAAACCATGATTTACAGCAGTTGCGGCGAAATAAGTTGTTGCAATGTAAAGATTGTTATAGATTTTTATACCTTAAAGATTCTGATGCACAGAATGATGCATTGCAAGGTTCAAGTACATAAAAGATATGAAACAGCTATTGTTATTTGATTCAGAAAATAATACGGTAAGTAGTGGTGAGCGATCGTATTGGAAAATGTTTATTGATGGTGCTTCGCGTGATAATCCAGGAAAGTCTGGTGCAGGCGTTTATATCGTAAAAAATGATAAAGTTGTTGGTAAATTTGGCTATTATTTAGGAATTAAAACAAATAACCAAGCGGAGTATTTGGCTCTTGTGCTTGGGCTTTTTTATTTAAAAAATAATGTCGCAGTTACAGACTTTGTAATGATTTTTTCCGATTCACAGCTGCTTGTACGTCAGATTCAAGGAATATATAAAATTAAGAATGAGTTGCTAAAACCATTATATGCAGTCGCAAAAAAAATATTGTCATCAATGAAATATGATATTGCGCATATAATGCGAGAAGAAAATAGTAACGCTGATGCACTAGCAAACAAGGGAATACATGAAAAAATCTTGCTCACAGAAGATCAGCTTGCCTTCTTACGTGATCATAATGTCTCGATTGATTAAGTTTTATTTTTTATTATCCATTGCAAGCGGATTGGCTGCCGCTGAAATCATTTCGGTGATACCGCAAGAAAGTGTCCATTCATTATTAAAAATAGAACTGTTTAGTAAAGCTGGTTTTCGTGTAGAGGATATTGGTGTCCATCAAAAACGGGTCACTGTACCATCTACAGCTCTCTTGATCGAACAAGATAATGGCAAATTGGTAGTGAATGGAAAAAAAACCGGTGTTGAATCTTTACATATTATGCCATTAAAAGGAATGATAACGGATAAAGAGGGGCCATATAAAGGGGCGGTAAGAGTACAATATCGTGATGGAGAGTTGGCGGTTATAGGTGAAAAAAAAGTTGCTACACGAGATAAGCACGTTACGAAAAAAATTGAAGATAAAAATGAACAACTTTCTGATTTCTTGCCAATATATACGGTACGGGTATTGCTGCACCAAATGGATGATCTAACGCCAACAGAGTCAGTTTTGTCAGCGAAGGATGGATTGTTATTGTACTGCATTAGTAATGGTGAAAAAAAGTTGTTGCAGCGTGGAACGATCATTTCTTTTAAAAATAATGGGATTGATTTGTTTGTTGAGGGGAAAAAGTATGATGGAGATCAACTCCTTATTGTTCCGCGTAAAGGCTATATAGAACATGCAGGACGCGCCTATGATGGTACGTTTTTAGTGATAAAGCATAATAATAAATGGTTGTTTGTGAATGCATTAGATTTGGAGCAATATCTCTTTTCTGTGCTCAGTACAGAGAGTTGGCCGGGATGGCCCTTGGAAGTTAATAAAGCGTTTGCAATTATGTCGCGCAGTTATGTTATGGCAATGATCGAACGAGCTCGAGTGAGTAAGCAGCCCTATCATGTTAAAAATACCAATGCGCATCAAACATATAGAGGAGTGCATACTAATGCGGTGTTGCAGGTAGCGGTTGATCAAACAAAAGGGGTATTTCTTGCGTATGAAAATAAACCGATTCTTGCTATGTATGATTGTTGTTGTGGTGGGGTGATTCCAGCACAAATACATGATTTTAATTTTTTAAAAGCGCCTTATTTGGCACGCAAATATGCTTGTTTGTATTGTAGTGGTTGTTCGCTGTATCAATGGGAAGCGCAGTATTCATCGCAACAGATGAATGAATGTTTAAGCCCGTTGCATAAATCATTTGGAAAAATAAAACAAATTAAAGTAACCAAAAGAGATGATGCAGGGTTGGTATTACAAGTTCGTATTCGTGGTACAAAAGCTTCTGCGTTTTGTACGGGGAAAAAATTGTATTCGTTATTAAAACAGATAAAGAGTTACAGCTTTTCTATTTCAAAAAAATCTGATTATTTTGTATTAACAGGACGTGGTTATGGGCATCATATTGGAGTGTGCCAGTGGGGGGCGCGTGAAATGGTGCGTCGGGGTAAGGGATATAAAGATATTTTAATGTTTTATTATCCGGGTACCACGTTTATGAGGCTGCGCTAGGTGGTATTAATACTATCAATGTAGATTTTTTGCTTGCTCTTGTTTTTTTTGTCTTGATACAGTAAAAAAATATATCAAGACAAAAAAGGAAGTCTGTCATGAGGGTAGTAAGTAAGAAATTCATTGTTTCTGTTCTATTATTTTTAAACATGTTTTTTTGTATGCAGATAGTTATGGAAGTAATGTAGCACCACTTTCTGATCAAGACCTTGAGTGTATGCAACAAGCTTTTGATGATTTGCATTTGTTATGGCAGTTTGCCAGAAATTATGAGTTGTTACATTCTCCAGAGTACAAAGCTGCAGTATCAGAATATTGCGCAGATATGATGCATCAACGTATACATAATGAGATGCAGGTGCATATGGCTGCAGATTTGACTCATCAGTTTCAATCATCTCGTTCACGATTTCCTGTCGATGTTCAAAAAATAAATAATCAGTCTGTGTCACCAGCGTTACCGTCTTTGGCGTATCAGGCGCCATTATCAGTTCATAGTGATCCACTGCCCTCAGTGATACAGGATCATCACCTGTACCCGTGTCAGGAGGACCAGATGATGGCTGAACTTGCGTGTCAAAGAGTCATACGAGAGGGGGCACATTCAAAAACTGAGGTGTTGAAAAGGTGCCGGGCGTATCAGCGGTATCTTGAGCGTCTTGAGTATGTGGGTAGTCGAGTACAATGGCTTGAAAAAGACAATGCTCAGATAGATTTTAGTCAGATGAAATCTCAGCTGCCCGATGGTTTTACGCGATTATTTAAAAAGCGTGGATTGTTTGAATGGGCGTTTACGGATTATGTTGCAAAGTCGACCTATCAAGATGCTTTTTACAAAACACTGTTGGATGCATGTGGTGAGAATGTTACTCGTGAGCAATTGATACAGCAGCAATATGCGCAAATGCATCAATGGTCACAGTATTGTTATTCGGGATTTCTGGCATTTATACAATCGTTTGCATTGTATGATCAGTATGTTTTTGAACTGAATAAACATTTAAAAAAATGTACAAAATGTTGTAAAGGTGTACATGATTGTGCACCTAAGGCATATCATACAATAGCTCATGAAGCAGTTCGTATACAGAAAAAATTGGATGCTGCGGCAAAACGCGAAGCAGAGAAAAAGGCACAAGCGGTGCGCGCGTATAATAATTTGCAGCGTAATCGTTGTATGCAGGATGTTTTTAATGGTCAAGCACTCAATCTTGATGTTTTGGTCTTACAATGGCAGGAAAGTAATCCAGAACGAGCGCAAGCATATGAGCAAGCGATTCATGATCCTGATACAGCTATACGGCGGCAGTATGCCATATCTCAAAAAGTATCAGACTGTTTAGCTGATAAAGGATTGATCGTTGGCGATTATAAAAATTGTACGGGCAATGCATTGCAACAAGAACTGTTCCAAGAATTGATTAATGGCATAGAAGATTTTGCACAATTACCAGAATTAGAAGATGAAATTCCTTTTGATGTTATAATCCGCAATACAACGTTGGATGCGTTTGAACACGCACGACAAGCAAATGGCATGGGTGATTGCGTCGGAGCCTCAAAACTGATCGATCTTTGTGGTGTTTTTTTAGAGTATAGCGTTGCGGTCGCTTCAGGTTTAGGAACGGGGCTTGCTCGCGGTATAGTTGACGGCATCCAGGGTACGTACCACGTCGTGCGACATCCGCTTGATACGGCAGCTGCATTTGGTCACGTCGTATGCGCAGTTGCAGAATTGATAGGTGATTTTGTACCATTTGGTCCAGCAGATGATTTTTTGGCGCTGGACTATTCATTTACTGGGCGGTGTGATGATTCACAAGAATATGAACGAGTTGCAAAAAATTGGGCAAATGCACATAAAAGTTTTCAGAATGCGCACGTTGCGTTGCAGAAATGGTGGAAAAAAACTCCAGGTCCTGACAAATTACATCAAATGACGCGTGGATCAACGCAGTTTATCACCAGTGTTTACGTGGGGAATGTCTGTTTTGGTTTACTTGGTCAAGCTATTGAAATCGCAGGCGTAGAAGCATTGGCTTTGTGTAAAAGAGCTAAGCCTCAGGTAGCTGCGGCTGGTGAAGCTATGACGGGGATGCAAGGTGCCACAACGGTATTGAATGAAGCAGAGAAGGTGACTCAGACTCCGGCTACTAAATTGATAGAGGATATAGGAAAAGTACAATCGGTTCGTAAAACTTGTCCAACAGATATAAAAGAATTTTGGCATAAAACTGCAGAATCAATTGAAAAAGCAATCGCAAAGATTATGCCTAAAGAGTTAGATCGTGAACATATTTTTGCTAGCAAACATAAATTTGACAAGTTAATAGAACATTGTGGGGGAACCAAAGAATCTACAGTTCGTGCAATGCTGGAGGCTGTATCAGGCAAGATACCTGCAGATGGTGTTTTTCAAAACATACCAATTCAAATTGGAGATTGGCCTCTTTTTATTTGTGGTAGAGTAATGGATGGTATTCCTCTTATTAGTACATGCTTTTCGAGGTTAATTTAATGATGAATTGGAAAACAAATCTATTAAAATTTGAACGGGATCAACAATGGGATGATGCGATTGAATATATGCAAAATATTATTGCTGAAAATCCCTATGATATGGATGCAGCTATTTATATGAATTATTTATTAATGAATCTTATTGTTGAAGAAGCTTTTGATATGGAAAAATTTGAGTATTATCAGTTTTTAACAAAAAAATATTTTAAAAAATCATATGAAAATTTTTCTGATAATCCTGAATATCTTTTTTTCACAGGAATAACTGCCAGTATGTCTCCATGGTTTTTTGATATGGAATCTGAGGAGCCAGAAAAATTATTACAGGAGGCAGTGGAATTAAATAAGGATAATATTTTATATCATTGGGGGTATCATCCAGGGGTGAAAACTGAGAGTCCTATGGGAAGACAGCTTGCGCAATCGATTCTTAATGATTATCGTGCAATGATACAGCTACGATCAAAAGGAGCGCTCGGAGAATATATCTACCAGATGATAATGTCATGTGGTCAGAGTAATAAACGACAGTTGTGTTGGATTCTTGATATGTATTTAAATCCTACAACAATAACAAAAACTATGTCAGATTTATGTTATTCGTGTTATAGACGTTATGCTCATGGATTACAAGATGACGTACTCAGTCAAGAGGAAGAACGATTATTTGTTAAATTTATGAACTGTGTCAAAAGCTTTGTAAAAAATGAAAAAGCAATTGGAGATTATCCAAAGTTTTACTTTCCTGAAAACGAATTCAAGCAAGTTGCATCACAACTGCGAAAAGTTTTAGAAAATGATTTAGAAAACTAATATACTCAAGAGGTAAAAAGATGCCTGGATATAGAGGTCATTTAGCAGGAGGAGCAATTGCATATGGTATCACGGTGTATTTGTTGCAATCATTGCATCCTTCGGCTATCACATTAATTGAATGGTTGGGATTTGCATTAATCGGTTCATTATTTCCCGATGTGGATACAAAAAGTAAAGGGCAAAAACTATTTTACTCTGTTTTTGGTATCACCTGTATAGGGCTTGCGATAGAAGGGAAGTTCAAGATTATTTCTGGGCTTGCGATTCTTGGCATCTTACCATTACTGGTGCATCATCGAGGATTGTTTCATCGTATTTGGTTTGTGATAGGATTACCACTTTTTATTGTATGGCTGGGGTCGCTGTGGGCGCCGGCATTAACACGGAGCATGCTTTTTGATGCTCTATTTTTTATTGTGGGTGCAATCTCCCATCTATGGTTAGACTTAGGATTGCGACGCATGCTCCGTTTTTAAAATTATCTGATTACTGAGTGCGTTGTATTAGCACAGTTTTTGTCCATTTGGAGCTTTTGGATCAACGGTAACTAAGCATATCTTACCCTGCTCATCTGGAAATCCAACCAAAAGAAATTGTGATAAAAATCCTGCGATATTTTTTTCACCTAAATTTACGCATCCAACAATCGGTCTACCCATTAATGTTTCAGGTGTGTAATGTGCGGTGACTTGAGCAGATGTTTGTAAAACGCCAATTTCAGGGCCAAAATCTGCCCATACTTTAAATGCAGGTTTTTTTGCACGAGGAAAGTCTTCTACTTTGGTTATGATGCCTGAACGCAAATCAACACGTTCGAATTCTTCATAGGTAATTATGTTTTTAGAAGTATTCATGTGGATCCTTATGATTTTATTGAGTAGGAGAGTTATTGTTTTTTTGTGATTGCTGAAACGGCAAAGATGATAAACAAGCTTGAGAAAAACCCAGTGACTAACGGTAAGATAGTGATTGATGGCAATATATAACTATTTATTGATGGCCAAACTGCTGAAACAGTTGCGCCAGTTATAATTCCTGCAATAGCCCCGGCACGAGTTGTATTTTTGTAGTACAACGTCATGATCATCAGTGGAGCAAACGCACTGCCAAGTCCAGACCAAGCGTAATTAACCAAAGAATAAATTGAGCTATTTTTGTGGTACACAAGCAGGATTGCTAGTAATGATACAATAATTGAACTAATACGGGATAGTTTTAGAATCGCCTTTGAATGCGCTTGTGGATTGATACTGTATTTATAAATATCTTGCGCGATCACGGAACCGGAGATAAGAATATGGCTATCAAGAGTAGAGAGTGTAGCCGCAAAGACGCCACATAAAACAAGCCCAACGAGGAAAGGAAAGAATAATTGTTTTGCCATGAGGATAAATAACGTTTCAGGAGCTGCGAGCGTTGCTCCAAAGTAAGGAATTGCGATCAGTCCTGCACTGGTAGCAGCAAGGAGTACAATGATTTGCCAGGTGATACCAATGTAGGTAGCGCGGCGAAGATTTTCAGGTTTATCAATGCCCATAAAATTAAGCAAAATGTGTGGAAGGCCTGGATATGCCAGTCCCCAACCAGCGGCAAGCAGTAATCCTTTTCCAAGATCATACCAAGAAGAAAAAAGTGATAATGAAATGTTTTTTTCTTGTGCCGCAGTTACAATTGCGTGCGCGCCACCAATGTGGAAAAATGCATATGCTGGTACGAGCACAATCATGATAAGTAAGAATATTCCTTGGAAAAAATCACACCAAGCGATTGCAACAAATCCACCAAGCAGTGTGTATATGATTGCAGCAGCAAGACCAAGAAATATCCCGACATGGTAGGTAATGCCAAATGCTGATGCAAATAGCTCTCCCATGCCCATAAGGGCAGCTGAAATATAGATGGTAAAAAAAACAAGCATAATAATGCCAGTTAATAGTCGTATGATACCCGAGCGATCGTTATAATGTTTTTCTAAGTATGAAGCTACAGTGTGCGCATTATGTTTTTCAGTTTCTCGGCGTAATCTAGGGGCGATGAAATGCCAATTAACGAGCATGCCGGTTACGAGCCCAATAGCAGTCCATAGCTCTGGAACGCCATTGAGATATACTTGCGCAGGGAATCCTAAAAAGAGCCAAATGCCCATGTCGGTTGCTTGTGTGGCGATCGCGGTAACCCAATAGTTAACGGATCGATCTCCTACGAGATATGCAGATGCGGATTGGTTTTTTGAATATACGTATAAACCAATTAAGGTGAGTACGCAAAAGTAGAGTATAAATGCGAGCAGAATTTGTATTTCCATGATTCTTTCTCTTTATATTAAAAAATTAAACAATGGCTACCAATGTTAGGTAGCTTCATAGATAACTGTTGTAAGTGAAGTATCGGATGATTGCGCTATATGCTTTGCCATTCTTTTTTACGGAACAGAAGATTTATTATTTCCCGCGTTGCGGGGGGCAAAACAGAGATAGTGATTAAGAGATAAAAATAGGATATACATATGAACAGAATCTGTATTGCCATTATTTTTTCTCTTTATAGTAATCTTTATATTAAAATTCTAAATAATCGTTGCGTATTATTGCTCGTTTCTTGTGCAACTGATTCAAGCGAAATATCGGATAATTGTGCTATATATTCTGCAACTGTTTTTATATGGAGTGGATGGTTAGTTTTTCCCCGCATATGCTGAGGGGGTAAAAAGGGAGCATCGGTTTCCAATACAATGTTTTTAACAGTTACCTGTTTAACGATAGCGCGTAAATCATTGTTTTTAGGATAGGTGATAATGCCGCCAATGCCAAGAAAAAAATTCCATGCAATAACTTGATCAGCAAATGATTGATCTTCTGAGAAGCAATGAATGACGCCGCGAGTGATTTGTCCTGCAAATTCTTCAAGCGATCTGAGTGTCTCATCATGAGCATCACGGGTATGTACAATGAGTGCAAGATCGTGAGTAAGTGCAAGTTCTATCTGTGCTTTGAAAGCATCTTTTTGTCGTGCAATATTGTAATCAGGATAATGACGATCCAGTCCGCATTCACCGATCGCAACAATTTTATTTTTTTCAGCATTTTTAAGAAGTTGCTCAATCTCTTTTAGTTCTGTGCGCCACTCTGCAGTGCAATCATTAGGATGAATACCAACAGCAGCAAAACAGTTATTGTATTTTTGTGCAAGTGCAACGCAATTTTTACTTTCTACAAAATTTGTTCCAACGTTGATGATGTGAGAAACGTCATGTGCGCGTGCTTGCTCAATGACAGCAGATGCTGCATTAATTTCTTCGCAAAGTAATGGCACATCAAAGTTTTTTTTGATTAGTATATTGATATGACAGTGTGTGTCGATAAGCATATAATTTCCTATAAAGGATTGTAACATTGTTAAATTTTTTATAGTGTGATAATTCAGTATTAAATCTCAATTTGACAAACCATTAAATAGAATTACTATATCTTACAGGGTACAGATTAAATTGGAATAGTTTTGATGAAGTAGCAGTGTTTTTAACCTTTATTAAGTTGAGGAGAACGCATGAATAAAAGTGAATTAATAAATTCGCTGAGTGAGGAAACGACCTTTAGTAAGAAGGACATTTCCCGTGTACTAGATTCTCTTACCCGTATTATCGAACGTACGTTGAAAAAGGGTGAGAAAGTATCTCTTACAGGATTTGGAGCTTTCTGGATTTCTCGTCGTCCAGCTCGCAAGGGTATTAATCCAGCAACAAAAGAGCGCATTAATCTTCCTTCAGTGAATGTTCCTCGTTTCAAAGCGGGAAAAAACTTAAGAGAAGTTGTAAGATTAGTTAAGGTTGGTTGATAAGACTCTTAACTTATAAATAGCTTTTGCTTGTTAGAAGGTCGCTAGTAGCGGCCTTTTTTTTACGTCTTTTCAACTCCGTTCTTTTCACGTATGATAATTTCCGTACTTTATAATAAAGGATGTGTAATGTGTTGAGGTTTGCAATACATTACGAAATTATACGTGGGATAAAAATCAATGATAAATTTGCATGAATTACGTACTGACACAGATCGCGTTATTTCATTACTACAAAAAAAAGATCCATCATTTGACATACATACATTAATTAACCTTGATGAAAAAGTGCGTTTGCTTAAGCAAGAAGTTGAGTCGTTGCGTGGTAAAAAAAATGAGCTAGCAGAAGCTGCAAAGGGCGGCGTCACTGATGCGATTCGTGCAAGCTCCATTGAAATCGGTAAGCAGTTAAAACAAAAAGAACAGTTGCTTATTGAATTAGAACAAGAATTTAAGGTGTTAGTATTATCATGTCCCAACGTTCCTGCAGCAGATTTACCGCTTGGCGGCAAGGAAGCCAATCGTGTGGTCAAAGAAGTTGGTAAAAAATTAGAATATGACTTTGAGGTAAAAAATCATCTTGATTTGATGACTGCATTAGGATGGATTGATTTTGAACGCGCAGCAGTAATGACGGGTGCAAATTTTGCATTGTATCGTGGTGAGGCGGTCAAATTGATGTACGCGTTAACGATGCTAATGTTTAAGAATAATTTAAAACATGGATACGAACCGATTTTGCCTCCGTATTTAATTAATGAGCGATCGTTAGAAATATCAGGAAATTTTCCAAAATTTAAAGATCAGGCGTATGCAATTCCGGAAGATGGATTGTATCTTACGCCAACAGCGGAAGTACCGCTTACCAATATGTATCGTGATCATATTTTTATGGCTCAAGAATTACCATTACGTATGACTTCATGGACGAGTTGTTTTCGACGCGAAGCGGGTGGATATGGTGCAGCTGAACGAGGTTTAATTCGTATTCATCAGTTTGAAAAGCTTGAGTTGTATACTATTTGTGAACCAGAAAAATCATTTGATGAATTAGATCGTATGATTGCATGTGCAGAATCTATTTTGCAAATGCTGGGTTTGCATTATCGCATTAGCTTATTAGCTGCGCAGGATTGTTCATTCCAGTCAGCAAAAACATATGATATAGAAGTTTGGATGCCGGGACAAAAAGCGTTTTATGAAGTTTCTTCATGTAGTAATTGTACTGATTTTCAGGCGCGACGCGGTATGATTCGATATAGAGATGTTGGAGACCAGAAGGCGCAATTTGTGCATACATTAAATGCTTCTTCATTAGCACTGCCTCGTTTGATGGTGGCATTGATTGAAACCTATCAAAAGGCTGATGGCACGATTGAGTTTCCTGATGTTTTAAAAAAAGAGATGATGTTTGTATAGTGAGTGACTATATATGTTGAGTAATGATGTTATAAAAAAAATTCGTCGGATTGAAATTGCTACGCGGCGGATACTTACTGGTTCAGCTATTGGCGATAGCCGATCGATAGTAAGAGGTCCTGGATTTGAATTTGATCAGATTAGAGAATATCAGATAGGGGATGATGTTCGCTATATTGATTGGAATAGTTCATCCCGTGCTAACAGTTTATTGGTAAAGCAGTATCAACAAGAGCGCAATAGAACAATTATAATAGCGATAGATGTATCAGCATCATCGCTATTTTGTTCGGGCGATCAGCTAAAATCAGATGTAATGGCTCAAGTTGCAGCAGTGTTTACGCTTGCAGCTGAATATGCAAAAGATGCGGTGAGTGTTTTGTTATTTTCTGACGAAATTGAGCTGTATATTCCAGCAGGATCTGGTCGACAGCATACACGATTGATTATGGAAAAGTTATTTGCATATCAGAGTAAAAGTAAAAAAACGCGTATCGCTTGCGCATTGGATCGCCTGATGGGATTGGGTAAACCGGATGGTATCCTCTTTCTTATTTCTGATTTTATTGATACAACATTACAGAATAATAAAAAAATTCTTTCTCTTGTTGCACGCAAGTATGATTTTGTTGCGGTGCGTTGTTTAGATACTAATGAGCATGCATTGCCCTTAGCTGGATTTATTACCGTTACTGATAGTGAAACGGGGCAAACGGTTTTGGTTGATTTGCGAAAACAATCAGGTGCCGCATCTTTGTTTTTAAAAAATAGATTGCAGCAACAAGAGCAACTATTTAAAAGAAATGGGGTAGCGTTGTTGGATATTATGGTAGATCGTCCATTTGTGAATGATGTAATTAAGTTTTTTCGTAAACGTATGATGAAATAATTATTTTATAATGTATGAGGTTGTCAATGGAAGCAGAACTGTACGATATTTATAGTATGTTCCATGTGCCGTTTTGGCAGAAGGAATGGTTTGCGGGAACAGTGGGATTTATAGGGTTTCTATTATGTATCGGAACTATTTTTCTAATTTCTCGTTTGTTACGACCAAAAAAAAAGCCGCAATCTGCATGGGATGTTGCGCTGGCAAATTTAAATGCGCTCAAGAAGGGCCCGCATTATTCAGTGCATCATAGCAAAGAGTTTTATTGTGCATTGACTGATATTCTCAAGTTATACGTACAGCGTCGTTATGATGTTAAGGTGTTGGCAGCCACGGATGAAGAATTTATTGCTTATTTACAGCAGCATCAGATTATTCCCGCTGCGTTGTTGAGTACGATGGATGAGTTGGTGCAAGGGTCTGTTTCGATTAAATTTGCTCATGATACAGTAGTGAGTAGCAGGCTTGATGATGACTTCCAGCGTGTGGTGGCCATTGTTCGTGATACGATTCCAGTGCAAACGCAAAAGTGAGGTTTTTAGGGGAAGGCAGTTTGTTGACGCTTGTATTGCTGAAACAGGCTTCTAATGCGCTGTTTCTTGTTGCAGGTTGCTGCGTATAATGATATTCTGTGATGATAAAATATAGCAGTAGAAACGATTAATAGTTATACATTGTAAGATATGATCCTAAAAACACCCGGAGGCATCGGTGTATAATTATACCATGGATAGTCATTCGTTATATATTCATTGGCCCTTCTGCCCTTATAAGTGTCATTTTTGTCCCTTTGTTGCTTTTGCAAAACAAGACCATCTTATGGAGCGTTATCACGCTGCCCTTATGAATGAATTACTCATGTTCAGGCAGAAGTATGATCAGAAACTTTTACTTAATACTATTTACTTCGGAGGCGGCACGCCAAGCACGTATCCAGAACATCTGCTACTTGACACGTTTGCTATACTTAAAAGAGAGAACATATTTGCAGACGATATAGAAATTACTATTGAGGTTAACCCAGGCACAGTTACTCAGGATAAGTTGGCCTTATGGAGTAAAATAGGGGTTACACGGCTGAGTATAGGGGTACAGAGTTTAAAAGATTCAGTTTTACAGGAACTGAATAGGCATCAATCAGCGGCAGACGTGCAGGCAGTATTGCAGATGGCTAAAGGATTGTTTAAATCGGTCTCTATAGATCTTATTGTGGGTTTACCCGGTGTATCGCAGGATGAGTGGCGTGAAATGATAGAAACAGTGGTCACGTGGCCGATAAATCATATATCTGTTTATTATTTAACCGTACATGAAGATACGCCATTGTATTTTCGAGTACAACAAAAAAGGGTGGAGTTGCCCTGTGATGATATGGTGGTTGATTTATATCAATGGACCTGCAACCAGTTAAATGCATACGGATTTGAACAGTATGAGTTGTCTAGTTTCGCAAAAAAAGGACATGAATCTCGACATAATCGTATGTATTGGAGTCGTAAACCATTTAAAGGAGTTGGCGTTGGTGCGTGGTCATTTGATGGGCAGAGTCGCTTTCAAAATGAAAAGAATCTGATGTTGTATATGCAAGCAGCCGAAGCTGGCAATGAAGTGATACGAGTTTGCGATCAATTAACGGACCAACAAGTGCATCTTGAAAAAGTGATGTTGGGTTTAAGACAAACAAGAGGATTGTTGTTGGCAGATATGTTTGATGGGCTGTCTGTGGCTCAAAAGGAATCAATCACTTCGCAGATTGCTTTCTTGCAAGAAAATGGATTTATTGTTGAGCGAGATGATCGTATTTTTATGACGCCGCGTGGCATGTCGATTGAAAATACAATAGCTCAAAGGTTATCCCTGTAAGGGACAATTTTAATAGAATTTTGTTGTTGTAAAAAGTGTAAAATAATATTAATGGTATCATAATATAGGTGGTATATTTATGGCAAAACATGTTGGCATTAAACTTCCAGAAGATCTTATTGAAATATTAAAAAAAGGACAAACTGTAGGAGTTTTGGCAACGTTTTCAGAAAAAGGATTGCCGCATACAACTCCTATTCAAAGTGTCTATCCTAAAGGATTTGAAAGTATCTTGATTTCAATACACAAAGAGCATGCTGGATATCATAATATGGTATGGCAAAAAAAAGTGATGCTTTGTTTTATGGATGAAGGGAATGTTGCATATAGTGTTTTAGGACGTGCAGGAGTGGTGCGTGCGCCATCATTAGTGCATCCATTGATGAACGTAGTGCGTATTGATATTATTGACATTAAAAGTGATAGATCTGTACTGACAAAAGTTGACCAGGGTATTCGTTGGAGTTATACCTCATGGGAAGCAGAAGAATTGCTTAACGCCTTAAATAACGAGTTAAAAGAGTTAGCACAAGTATTATAAGACATGGATTATATAGCTTTATAAAAAGGAGCATGGTAATGCGAATGAGTATTATAAGTTGGTACGGTTTAAGTGCATTTTTTGTAGCAGGTGTTATACATGGTGCAAATTTGCCTCAGGCCGTCACTGCTTCTCAACCAGCAAGTAATGTAGCACAAAATGGTATTGCGGTGCCTACTGCCGTTCAAACAGCGCCAGCTCCATCAAATAATGTGCAAGCCGTGGCGCCTCAACAAGCTCAATCTGTGGTTACCCAACCACAGCCATCAGTAGGATCCGTACAGCCAATCACATCGGTGCCACAACAAAATGTAGTAATCCCCCCACCGGTAACAATGCAACCAGCGGTAATCCCAATAGCACCAATTACGGTACAACCAGTGGTGCCACACGTACAAGCTCCGGTTGTTGTATCGCAGCAACCAGTAGCAACTGTTGTACCTGTTGCTCAGCCTGTTGTGCAGCAACCAGTTGCAGGAACGCCACAATCAACAGCGATTAGTGCTCCTGTACAGACACAACCAGTTATTTCAGTTGTTCCAACTCCACCAGTACCGATGCAAGTTACGCCTACGCAACAACAGGCAGAAGGAGCTGTGCAAAAGCCGGCATCGATTGAGGCAGATGATCAGGCTGGGATTCCAAATATTGATAATGTCGATCTGAGCGGTGCTGCAGGCAATTGGTTTTTAAAGCGTGTTTGGCGTGAAAAAGGTAATGAACGTTATACAAAAATTAGAGCACGCATGGATGATTTATTGCGATTGCGAACAAGTTTTTTTAAAAAGAAGTCTGAGCTCGAGCGTGAAGTGACTGATCCCTTTTATCTTGACATCGGTATTGAGCAAGGCGAGTTAATGGTTATTTTGGATTATATTGTCGCTGAGATTAGCCAGTTGCGTGATAGAGCAGGAAGTTTGAATCAGCAGGAGCGAGAATTTTTAGAAATGATTGGTACTGAAGGAAAAGCCACGCTTGAACAGTTGCAGAAAAATATAAAAGCAGTTAATGAGGTTGATAATGCAGTTGAAGATGCATTATCGGTGTTATCAGATCAATATAATCTGTGTCGTACATATGAAAAAAATGCATGGGATAATTTGACAGAAATAGAGCGTGTTTTAAGCGATAAAAAAGCGGGTGAGCTCTATTGGTCAATGAATACGCATTATAAAAACATTTCTGACATGATCGATTATGTACAGCAACCGTTTTCTGATTATTTTCAAAAACTGGTGACTTCAATTAAAGATCATACAAATCAAATAAAAGACGCAATGCATAAGTTGAAAGAAAAAGGTTTAGACTTTAAACAGCGTGCGCAGGTACTTAAAGATCAGGCTGAGCAACGTATTAAAACAGAGTCAGAGCCAGAAGTTAAACAGGAAGAGGCAACGGTCGGCGTTTGGGAACGAATCAAGCAATTTGGTATAGACATATACAGCACAATTTCTGGTTGGTTTAGTTCAGCTTATAATGCAGTGACTGGTTTGTTTACTAAAGTCGCAACAGAGTCAGTAGAGCATCATCAAGAATCGGCAGCAGTTGAGGCGGTGCCAGAAGTACCGGTGGTAGAAGATGTTGTACGTATAGTGGAAGAGGTGCAACCGCAAGAGGTAAAGCTGGAAGGCGTTCGTGAAGTAACGGATCAGAATGTTATTACACCGTCAGCGGAAAAAACAGAACCGCCTATGAGCGCTGTGGAACATAAAGAGGTGATTGCTGCTCCAGAATCATCTGAGCATGTATCGGAATAAGTGCGTTGATTTTTGATTGTTAAGATATATCCGGTTACTTGTATAACAATGCAAGTAGCCGGTTCTTTTTTTATTCGTAGTAATGTTTGATAAGATTTTCTAAATGTGATACATTTTTCGGAGTATTTGTGAAAATTGCCGAGGTGGTGAAACTGGTATACACGCAGGCTTGAGGTGTCTGTGGGAGAAATCCTGTAGGGGTTCGAGTCCCCTCCTCGGCACCAGAAAAATATATGTATATAGTATGCATATAGTAGTAGCAATAAAATGAATGAAAATTATTCATAAGGAGTTGTAATGAATCAATCAGTCCAACGCATAGTATCTTCCCCCTTTATGATCTGGATTGCTGTGGCAGCTATCGGATTATTTGCTATGATGCCATTGAGTAAATCGTTGAAGCGTGGTATCGATTTGGCTGGTGGTACATATATAACCTTAAGTGTACAGACAGATAAAGCAGTACAAGATTTGCTTGGCGATAAAATGGACGCTATTTTAGAAAAATTAAAAGTAGCGGGTAAAGAGCGTCCCGTTAAATCTGATATTGTTAATAATGAATTAGTTTTTACTTTTAGCTCTACGGCGGCAGCGCAAGCAGCGGCAACACAGCTTGGTGGTTTCGATCGAACTATTAAATACAGTAGCGAAAATGATACGATGCGTGTGGCGTTAACAGAACGTGAAGCAGAACGTGTTAAATCGGCAGCAGTAACAAAAAATATTGAAGTATTGAGTGGGCGGCTGAGCAGATTGGGGTTGAGCGAAATCTTAATCGCAGCGCATGGCGAGCGTAATATTGTTATTGAACTTCCAGGAGTTGCAGATCCGCAACAAGCGAAGGCGATGATTGGAACGCCTGCAATGTTAGAATTTAAATTAATTGAGAAAGCGGGTAAATCGCCAGAAGAGATCTTGCTGGAACATGATGGTGAAATGCCATCGGGTATGGAAATTATACCAGGAGCGGGGACAGAAGAAGGTACTATGTATTACCTTGTTCCCAAACGAGCAGCAATTACCGGAAGATATTTAAAGAATGCATCAACAGAGTTAGATGAGCGTAAATCTGAATGGGCAGTATCATTTGAGTTTACCAGTGAAGGTGGCCAGAAGTTTTATGAGCTTACTAGTAAGAATTTAAAACGTACATTAGGTGCAATTTTGGATGGTTCTGTGATTACTGCTGCGACAATTGAGAGCGCAATTAGCAACAAAGGTTCAATTTCTCGTCGCGGTGGATTCGATGTAGTCTATGCAAAGGAATTAGCATTATTACTAAAATCCGGTTCATTTGTGGCCCCAGTTACGTTTGAAGAGGAACGTTTAATCGGGCCGACATTGGGAGCCGAATCAATTAGACAAGGATTGTTATCATGCTTATTAGGCCTTGTATTATTGTTTGTTTTCAGCGTTTATTATTATAGCATGTCAGGATTGTTCGCTTTCATCGCATTACTCTACAACTTAGTTTTGATTATGATTGGACTTGCGCTATTTGGTGCAGTCCTTACGTTGCCAGGTATTGGTGGTATGGTTCTGACGGTAGGTATGGCAATCGATGCATCAATTTTGATTTATGAGCGAATCAAAGAAGAACTGGCAATGGGCACACCGATTAGAAAAGCTGTTGATAATGGTTTTTCTGATGCAATGAGCGTGATTCTTGATTCAAATATCACGACGTTTATTGTTGGTGCCGTGCTATTCCAATTTGGAACAGGGCCGATTCAGGGATTTGCAGTAACGTTGATGTTGGGTATTGTTTCAACATTAATTAGTGGCTTGTTCTTCTTAAAATCGTTATTTAACTTTGTTTTAGATAATTTTTCTATTCAAAAGTTAAGAATTTAGTATACTTATTTGCGTTATTGGTAGTGGCGACGTAGCTCAGCTGGTTAGAGCGGCGGAATCATAATCCGTAGGTCCGGGGTTCGATTCCCTGCGTCGCTACCAGACTTAGATTAAAGACTTTTAGATAAAAAAGCGCTGGTTTATTCAGCGCTTTTTTTGTTTTCAATGTTCTATTGGCTGTGCTTGGATTAAAATGCAACTTCTCCCAATGGCACGAATTCAAATCCTACTTCAGCTGCTTGTGCTGCGGCTTCTGCTGCTACTTCCCCGATTGTTGTTGCCAATTGTTCCAAGAATGGTGTTAATGCTCCAGCCCATCCATAAGATTCCATTGCAGCCTGTACTGCTGCCATACTGATTGCCTCTCCAGCTTGTTCTAATGCTGCTGCATCTTGTGCGAGTGCTGATGGGTTTCCATCTTGTATTGCATCTTTAGTTGCAGTGAGTGCGGTTTGCACGTTATTGATACCCAGCTTTAATGATTCTGAAGATAGGTTTGGAGGGGGTTGCTGAGAATGCCGAGAAACACGGACTTATTCAGCGTTTTTTTTATTGAATAGAATTGGCTTTTTATACCGTTTTTTCGGTAGCAGATTCCAGGTATAGAATTGATCATATACCTTATAATATCTTTTGTAGTCGCACAAGACGCTTTTGATTCCTAGAGAGCGTGCACCTTGTATGTTTTCCGGTTGGTCATCAATAAAATAACAATGCAATGGATTAAGATTATAGGTGGTTAGCGTGTGCTGATAAATATTTTTATGTGGTTTAAGCATATTAACGTCAGCAGATATTATTTTTCCATCAAAGATTTCAAAAATGTCGGGATATTTTTTTTCAAGCAACGGTATTATTTCGCTATCCATATTGGAAAGCAAAAAGACGTTGTACCCTAATTTTTTACATAGTCGCGCAAGCTTAATGCCCTTTTTGAGAGGTTTATATGCCGCAGTTCTAATGGTAGGATCGAGCATGATTTTGATTACATTGGTAATCAGGCGTTGTTCGCGATCATTGGTAAAAAATCCTTCTTGTGCGCGTGCATTGATAGTGGCTAACGCTTTATCAGTTACTTCGCAAGTGCTGATTTTGCCTTGCATCCAATCGCACAGGATTTTGGGTACTGGTTTATTATTGTGCATTGGGATGTTGTTGTTCTCGGGTTCAACAATGCTTAACGGGTCTATATGATGGAGAATAGTAAGAACTTTGTCTTGCAGGGTTTGTATACTATGCCCAGAAAGAAGATATTTTGCGGTATCAAAAAAACCGAGATGAGTAATCATCTTCTTTTTATTGATATGAAAGAGGACATCATTAAGATCAAACAATATACTCGGAGTACGATTCTCTGTCGTTTCGGTTGTTTGTTCTCGATTGCGTTTTGAAACAGGTGGTACAAAAAACAGAGTCATTATTCCTAAAAACGGGGCAAAAATTGTCTTTTTGGGAAACATAACCCACCTATTTTTAGCTATATTAATAATATGACTATAATATCATTATTACAAATATAATTATACCATATTGGGCAAAATCGTCAAACAATAGGGTTTATAGGCGTCAAATAAGGTTGAAGGATGGGGTTTATTTTTTATGGGATTCTGTCTTTTTTTGCCTTTTTGCGTTGTGCTTAGGAGAATATGGTGTTGTTCGGATTTCACGAAGCCGTTTGATAAGGAATTGCGCAGATTGTCTTGCGACGTGCGTGACTGTTGTCAGATTGGGCTCTTCTCCTCCTGGTCCTGTAGGATTGCCCGTTGAATTAGTAAAAAGAGAGGGGGTTGAAGATTTTTTTGTAGCACTGACGACAAGCGCTTTGATATGTGCATGTCGTAATCCTCGTTTTGTTTGGAATGTGTTTTCTTCTCCATATTGGTTAAAGACTTGAACGTTCCCATTTGGTAGGCCGTTGAGTTCTTGTAGATTCTGTCTAAGATCTGCTTTCCTTGTAGCTGCTTCATCAATGATTAATTCAAAAGAGCTATTTGGATGTTCCTGTGCCGCTTCAATTAATTCTGCAATAAGGTTTTTACGTGTTTGATCTTTAGGATCTTTGTCATTGCTGTTTGGAATTGCAATAATAACCTCTTTTTTACTGGGTGTATTGCGTATAGCGCGTAAGGAATCTTTCATGACTTGTCTGGGGGATCGTACTTCTGACGCAAAGGCACGTGATGTTGGGGGAGTGTTAAAACCACGTTTAGGTGCCTGTTTGATTCGTTTCACCGGGGAAAGAATTTGTAATGGTTTTTTCCGTTGTTTTCGGTTGTGCCAAATCTTTATTACTTCATCAATTACCCGCTCATCGCCGTTTTTATCGGTAAATCGTTGGAGTATTTCTGGCTGACGATATGCGTTATTGGAAAGGTTCCATGACCCTGAATACATAATGCGATTAACCCCACCTTTTTGTTGTAATAATATTGTTTTTTCGTGTGTATGTTTATATACCAAATTAATACCAATCTCTTTTAGCCGCTGTAATTCTTTGGCACTATAAAAAAGTAGGCGTGGTGAGATTTGTATAGTAACGTTAACTTTTTTTGCATGAGCTGCAATTAATGCATCGGTAACGTGTCGATCGCTAAAAACGAGTTGGTGTAATTCAATTGATCCACCTCTTTTTATTTTGTGAATATCATTAATGACTTTTTTTATAACAGAGCTATCAAAAAAAACAGTATCACTGACATCACAGGAATAAAGAAATCCAGAGTAGCTATACACTATGACGCATGAGATAATTGTTGAAATAACTTTATTTATCAATCTCAACGCAACCTTTTTTTATTTGTACAATAAAAAAGCTTTATATGAAATTATCCTTTTGCCTGATGTTGGTAAAAATTGTTTGATGGTTTCGTTTTTTAAAAACTAAACCAGTTGGGAATCAATTTGCGTAATACAGCAATAGGCCACCATTGTTGTGTGATGTATGCAGTGTTTTGCTTGTGAGCAATCGCGTTGCGAATAGTTTTTGCTGCTTGGTCTGCAGGAATAGTCCAGTATTGATTTGTTATGTAATTTTTTATGGTGCTCCACTCTCTGCGAATTTCAGTAATGGTAATCGGGATATTAAGTTGATTAAGCCGTTTACGCATTCCTTGTAAATAAATCGAAGAGAAAGCTTTGCTTGCGCTATAGGTAGGGCATGCGGCATTTCCCGAAAATACGTCAAGCGATGTAATGCCCACAAGGTGCCCAGATCCTTTTTTTATAAAATAATTAAGAGCGGCGTTGGCGATGGTAACAAAATTGGTAATATTTACTGTAATCGTATTTCGTTCATATTCAAGGTTTATGGTATTATTTGGTAGCAGTAGTCCATTTTGTGTGTGTGCTTTGAGTTCGGGCCAGATATTATTGGTAATTATCATTAAATCTAATCCATTCATTTCATATACTAATTCATTAAAGAGTGATGTTATTTGGGTGACATTCGAATGGGTTATTTTTTTGGTAAAGAGCATGCTTGGCGTGTCATACTGTATCTGTTGTAAGGTGCGTTCTTCTCCATCAATCACGCCAATAAGATATCCATCAGCAGTCAGCAGAGAGATCAAGTTGCGGGTTATATCTGAAGATGCTCCAATAATAATTGCTTTTTTGTGGCACATATAAATCGGATGTGTGGCAAGTGCGTTGTCAATCGTTGGTATTGGACTGAAATCATGCACACAAGGGATAACGGTGAACGTAGAAATGCTATCATAATCGTATGGATCCTGATTGGAATGCGAAGATGTGTTATCAGTTGCGTGAAGGATTTTGTATGAATTAAAAATAAGTATTATTATCAATGATATTTTTATTTTTGACATGACTACTCCTTTAAAATGTCATCCGGGGGATTGCAGGTATAGATAACAGGTTTATTGCGGTGGCGTCAAGGTTCGTAAAAAAAGTTTTCAATGTAAGATTTGAAATAGGATTAAGAATTATGAAATTTAGTATGGTGACTAGTTTTTTTGATGAGATAGAAAAAATACAGTCACGGTTACGTATGACAGAAATTTTAGCAGATCTTTTAAATAAAAGTTCAGAGCGCGAAGCGGAAATTATTTGTAATTTAGCATTAGGGCAATTAAATCCAGCTCATCGCACACTACAGTTTAATATTGCAACTGCCCAGATGATGAAAGCTATTGCGTTATTGTTAGAGGTGCCAGAAGCTGCTGTACAAGAACGAGCAAAGCAAGAAGGAGATTTGGGACTTGTTGTAGCGCAAGAGCGTTGGCACGGGGATGCTGGATTGACTGTTGTGGAAGTTGATGCAGCACTACGGGTTATTGCAACGTTTTCCGGTCATGGTTCACAAGAGCAAAAAATAAATGCTATATATTCATTATTAAAAAAAGTAGATCCGATATCGGCCAAATTTATAGTACGGATTATTATTGGAAAATTGCGATTAGGTTTTTCTGATATGACTTTGATTGATGCACTTTCTTGGATGACGGTTGGAGATAAGTCTGCGCGTGACGCCATAGAAAACGCGTACAATGTATGTGCAGATATTGGGTATATTGCTCGTATACTCAAGCAAGAAGGCATGGCGGCAGTTGAAGATATGCATGCGCATGTTGGTATACCAATTCGTCCTGCAGCAGCAGAACGGTTACCAACTGCACGGGCAATTATAGAAAAAATTGGAGTATCTATAGCGCAGCCGAAATTAGATGGATTTCGTTTGCAGATTCATATTAATAATGCTAATGCAGACGCGCCAGATATTCATTTTTATTCACGTAATTTAACCGATATGTCTTTTATGTTTCCCGATCTTGTTGCGGATTTAAAAAAGCTTCCGGTGACTGATATGATCGCAGAAGGGGAAGCAATTGTATATGATCCGCATACTGGCCAATTTTTACCATTTCAGGAAACCGTAAAGCGCAAGCGTAAACATGATATTGAAGCGGTTATGGCAGATTTCCCTTTGCAATTGTTCTTGTTCGATTTGCTGTATATCAATGGACAGGAATTGCTTACTAAAACGCATGAAGAGCGACGAGCTGCGTTACTGAATCTGTTTAAAGATTTTCAGAGCGATGTGATTAAAGTAATTGAAGAAAAAAAAGTGGAAACAGCGCAAGAGCTAGAGGAATATTTTACTGCAAATATAGCAGCAGGTTTGGAAGGGCTTGTAGTAAAAAAAATAGATTCCGTGTATAGGCCGGGTAAACGTAATTTCAGTTGGATTAAGTTAAAACGTCAAGAAGAAGGGCATTTAGAAGATACGATTGATTGTGTGATCCTTGGTTATTATGCGGGTGAAGGTAAACGCGCACAGTTTGGGATCGGCGCGTTTTTAGTGGGTATATATAATGCGCAAGAAGATCGGTTTGAAACGGTTGCAAAGATTGGTACCGGGCTTAAAGATCATGATTGGGTGGAGCTAAAACAAAAATGTGATGCTAATGAGATCGCAGAGAAGCCAAAAAACGTTGTTTGTGCCAAAGAATTGTATCCAGATGTCTGGGTTGATCCGGTAATAGTTGTAATGATCCGTGCAGATGAAATTACTATTTCTCCATTGCATGCTGCTGGTAAAACAGCAGAAAATCTGGGTTATGCTTTGCGGTTCCCTCGTTTTATGGGATATAGGCTGGATAAAAGCGTGCATGAAATTACAACAGATCAAGAGATAAAGCAGCTATATCAGAATCAGTTTGCATAGTTTTGATGCGCGTGTATTTAAAACAAGTAAAGTGAAAAATTCCGTGCTATTGCCGGAGCTTTTCACTTTGGATCAACATTGGATAATAGATTTTTTTGCCAAGCCATCCTGAACTTCTTATTGTTTTATATATCACATTGAAAAGAAACCGTTGGCTTTACACGCACAATTAAAAAAGGTTCTTTTAATTGTAAATCTTGATATGGAAAAGGGATATCTTTACTTCGCTTAAAAAAACATAGCGAATCATCTGTACATGATATCCTATTTAAGCCATTTATACTTATTTCAAAAATAGACTTATCTGTATTATTAAAGCCCAATTTGATTGCTGCATACCCTTCATGAAGAGAAAAATACAAAGAAAATATCGATCCATCCTCTAAAAACATAATATATCTTAGGATGCTTGCTTCCAGCTCAATGACTTCTTCTCGATCAAAAAATTCTAGAAATGTATATCGCTCGTAAAATTGCATATTTTTTCCAAATTATTTTTTAATTCTTCCCGTAATTGTGAGGCTACTTGATGCAATTCATTTTTCTCTGGAAAATAAAAATTTTGACGGTAATCATTCCGTTTTGAAGATTCTACAAAGATTCTAGAAAGACTCATTAATTTTAAAAATAATCTTTCTTCTTGTGGATTAAAGACATCTCCTTCCAATCCTTTTGCATAATCATCATCGCAAGAATAACACAATGTGCTCACATCAATTTGATTAGAAAAATAGAGATCCAACAACCAACATAATTTTTCTTTATTGCTTTCACCTGCATCAATTATATGATCTAATAGGTATCTTCCTACGGCACTTTTTGATTCTAATAATGTCCTTGCCTCATTATTTTTAAGAATAGATATTGCAAGTATTTTCTTTTCAGGATCATTTTGTCTTTCTATATCAGAACGGTAGCCCCAATGATAAAGCAGATTGCTCTCATCCAATACTCTTGCCTTTTCCAATAATTTATCAGGTTCTTCATACTCTAAATCAAAAAACCATGGAGACATATAGGCTGTTATTCCTGTAAAAAAGAGATATTCTGCATTTTCAGAAAATTTTGCATATGATTCCTGAAAATATTTTTTTGTTAAAAGCTGATAGTATTCAAACTTTTCCATATCACAAATTTCTTCAACAATAAGATTCATGAGCAAGTAATTCATACAAATAGCTGCATCCATATTATCTGGATTTTCCGCAATCACATTTTGCATATATGCAATTGCCGTATCCCACTGCTTACTATGCTCAAGCTCTAATAAATCTGTTTTCCAATACATCATTAAACCATCCTTTTAAAGCATGTACCAATTAAAGGAACTCCATCCATAATTCTGCCGCAAATATAAAGATTAATATTACCAATTTTAATTGGAATCCACTGAAAAACACCATCTGCAGGAATATGGCCCGATGCGGCTTCCAACATTGCACGAACTGTAGACTCTTTAGTGCCACCGCACAGTTTTATTAAATCATCAAACTTATGTTCTTTTCTAAAAATATGCTCATTTTTAAGCTCCTTTGGCATTATTCTTTCAATCGCTTTTTCAATTGCCTCAGTCGTTGCATGCCAAAATTCTTGTATATTTGTTGGACATGTTTTACGAACTGGTCGTATTCTTTCAACTTCCTCCTTCAACACACTTGCCGGCGCCTGAGCAATTTGTTCCGCTTCAGATAGCTTTTCAAGTAATTTTACAGCCTCTGCTTTCGTTCTTTGCACCGCTGTAGCAACAGCTTCGGATGTTGCAGCTCCAGCAGAAGTTATTGCAGGATTTGATTTTCTAGTAATTGCAAGCGCCTCTGCACAAGCAGCCGTTGCTAATTTGCTTGCAAACGATGCACAGCAACCAAAAAGAATCGCGTTGGTCAAAAAACCAACAGGAACTTCAACAACTTGATGCATCTTATCGTGAGCAGGTGTTTTTTTCCACCAATTCACTGCC
>DASZBJ010000044.1 GCA_035944115.1 Candidatus Babeliales bacterium | reverse complement strand
CCATTCAACATTAGGTTATCTAACGCCGGATGAGTTTGAACAGAAATATCTTATAGGAGCAGTAGGGTGAAGCTCGCCTTACCGGCGACAGAGGTAATCCACTCTAGGTTCCTTGTGTCTACAAAACTGTTGCAAGATCATTTTTTGTTTTATTACCTGGATCGCCACGCATGCGCTTGCGACGACGATCGCGGGATTTTTTGCTCTTAATTAGTCTGTAGCTAGGGCAAGAATTTTCGGATACGCCACTATGCAATGTTTATAAACGATTTAATATTTGGAACATAATTTATTTTCTGTATATCATCACAAAAATCGATGATTGTACCTGCTTGCAAATAATAAACACGATCAAATATTTTTTGTACAAAATGCATGTCCTGACTGGAAACGCCAATGATTAGATTTTGTGCCGCAAGTTCTTGCAGCGTGGTTACCAGCTCTTGTGTGTTGATAGGGTCAAGCGAAGCGGTTGGCTCATCAAGCAGTAATATTTGTGGTTGTAAGCACAATGAACGGGCGATTGCAGCGCGTTGTTGTTGTCCCCCAGAAAGTTGAGTTGGATATTTGTGAACGTGGTTTTCGAGGCCACGTTTTTTTAGTTCTTGCAGAGCCCGCTCTTCTGCTTGCTTGTATTGCATGCCATGTACGAGCAGTGGATCAATGCAATTTTCTAAAACGGTTAAATTATTAAAAAGATTAAAGTCTTGAAACACATAACCGATGGTTTCTGATTTTTTTTGGTAGGTTAATTCGGCAAGTTGCTTGTTATTGATACTGATGGTGCCCGAAGTTATTGGCATTAAATTGACTAATGATTTGAGCAATGTTGTTTTTCCTGCACCGCTCTTTCCGATAAAGCAGCTAATTCTTCCGGGTATAAGGGAACAAGAAACATCATCCAAAAGTGTTTGGTTTTTGATAACAACGGTAAGGTTTTTAATTTCGACCATGGGAGAGCCTTTTTTCCATATATAATGCGATAAGGGTAAGTAATGCAGAAAAGAGTAAGTACGCAGCGGCGATTGCCAGATACACAGGAATTGGATTCAATTCGCGCGATATTATATTCATACCAGTGCGGGTAAGTTCAGTTACTCCGATAGTGGCAAGTAGTGAGCTGCTTTTAACGAGTTGTTCAAGCTCACCAAATAGTGCGGGAGTGATAACGCGCAATGCTTGCGGTGCAATGATTCGTTTTATTGTTGCTGCTACTGGATATCCTAAGGTAATGCAGGCATCCCATTGTCCGTTTGGTACAGCATTAATCCCTGAGCGAATTATTTCCGTGGTGTAACCGGCGGAACAAAATGCAAGAGCACTACATGCTGCAAAAAATGCAGGAATGTCGATATTAAGAATCGAAGGAACAATAAAGTACGCGATTAAAATCTGCACATATGCAGGTATCCCTTTTGCGATAAACGTGAATATTTTTATGGGAATAAAGAGTGCTGGATGAGTAAGACGATTGCAACTTGCAATACCAAGAAGGGTGCCAATGGCAAGACTTACTGATCCGGCAAGTACTGTTGCAGCACAGGTGACTGCCATCCCTTTTAAAAACAGAGGTAGATATTGTGTCATACTATCGCCCATTTTTCTTCAAGTTGTTTGATAGTGCCATTTTCAGTTAAAGTTTGTACAGCGGCGGTGACTTGTTCAATGAGATTGGCATTAGTTTTGTTTATGCAAATACCGACACCAGCAACTTGATCTTCTGCAGCCAATGGCACATCAAGGATCTGTATTTGTGGGAATTTTTGTTTAAATTTTTGTGCAATCGATGGTTCGACTAATGCTGCATTCGCTTTTCCATACTGTATATTCAGCAGTGCATCATCCACTTTTTCTGTTGCTAGTTTGTTGATGAAAGAGTATTTGCTCAAAACAGTATCTTGAGATGAGGTTGGCTCGACGCTTACTGTGTTATCGGTCATATCGTTGATAGTTGTAATACCTTCCGGTATGCGCTCCCAAAAAAGAAGTGGATATGATGTTGTAGCATCACCGTGATAATGTATCATGGCGACTTTGTTGAGTCTGTCTTGGGTGATTGATATTGCCCACATAATTGCATCTACTTTTTGTTGTTCAAGGGCAATGAATAGGGATGACATGGAACCAAGATCTTTAATGATCAGTTTTTTTTGCATTTGGTTGGCGATTGCATGCATAACGTCAATATCAAAACCTTCATATTCACCATGTTGGTTAATGCTCACCCACGGTGCATAGCCCGTTGCGGTGCCAATCGTTAATGTATCATTATTGGACGATGATGGTGATGTGTTTTTGTTGTAAAAATAATAGCTGCCAATAGCAACTAGAGCAATGATACATAATAAAATATAGGTATTGTTTTTCATTCTGGAGCACCGTTTGAGGTTATGGATTCTATTTTTTTAAGAACGGATTTATATCCGTGATGTGGTTCAGTGTTTAGAAATCGAGCAACGCGCGTGATGGTAGCAAGACTCACTCCCGTTTGGGCATGGATTTCGCGATATGAAAGTTTGTCTTGATGAAGTAATTTGCATACGCGCCATCTATCGGCAAGTGCTTTAATTTCTTGCGGCGTGCAGAGATCTTTTATGAAACGTTCTATTTCTTCTGCTTTGTTGAGTAGAGCGAGTGCTTCAAATAGATCGGTAGATAACTCGTTATTATTCATAGATATTCCTTTATAAGAACGATCTGTCATGCTAGCGTGCTATTATAATAGAACGCTGGTCTTGCCAAGTCAAGTAGTACCATTTTCTTGACTCTGAAAATCATACTATGATTATCTAATTTTTGTTTTGAAGCTTGATTGATAAAAAGGGGACATCATAATGAACATACGAGTGCGATCGTACATCATTTTTGTAATATTCGGTTTTTGTTCTGTTATTACTTTTCCTGAAGGATTTGCGCCCGATACATGGGTGCGATTAGGAAAAAAACTTGGATGGCAAACAATTGCTCAAGCGGTTGTCGCTTCAAAACGCTTTATTTTTAAAGATTCAGTATTGAGTTTCAATGTTGATTCTGGTAGATGGGAGGCAAAAAAAGTACAAAGAGGGGCTACCATCGACACCAATTGCTATCTCAAGCTTTGGTTCAATGGGTGTAAAGAGTGCGATGTGATGTGCACTACCGATCAAAAATTTTATTCTGC